>JAGQHR010000765.1 GCA_020431745.1 Candidatus Eiseniibacteriota bacterium | reverse complement strand
CTCCAGCCGGTCACGCGGGTCGACGGAGACGGGTCCCGGAGATGGAGCGGGGCCGTTCACAGACGCAACCCGCCCGCGCCGTAGGCGCGCACCGAGCGCCCGTCCGTCGCCAGATCGAAACGGAGCGCCTGGAGCAGGGGCAGGACGATCCGCAATCCGACTCCCCCGCCGAAGCGGGCCCGCGCCTCCCCCCGTTCGAGCTCGCCCCCGTCCCAGACCGACCCCGCATCGGCGAAGACGGTCGCGTCGATGGTGTAGTCGAACAGGTACCGTCCCCCGAGCAGTGAGAACCGGCGCGTCGCGAGCAGGGGGATCCGCTGCTCCACCCAACCGATCCAGCGATTCTCGCCGCCGTAGGCACCCTGAGCATGGCCGCGCAGCGTATCGATCCCTCCGAGGTTGATCCGGAGGTAGCTCGGCACCGGTCCATCGCTCCAGAGGAAGCGCGTCGCAGCCGTGAGGGCGGAGCTCGCACCCGTCGCCCAGACGCGGAGGACGTCCACGTTCACGCGGAAGAGATCCTCGGTCCCGCCGATCGGTCCGCCGTGCTCGGTCAGTCCCAAACGCCAGAGTCCTCCGTGGAGCGGGCGGTACCGGGAATCCCTCGTATCGAGCTGCACCACGGCCCCACCCCATCGATGATCCCGACGCTCACCCGGCGGATCACCGGGCTCCAAGGGGCTGGTCCGCACCTCTTCCGCGCCGCCGAAGAACGAGGTCCGCAGCTCGTAGGAAACGGCCGGCGCGAAGGCGAGGCCGAATCCCCGTCTCCGGTCATGAATACGCTCGGTCGGCTTGTCGACTTCGCGATAAAACGCGTTGGCTCCGACCCCGATCCGTTGCCCGAAGATCCAGGGCACTCCATAGCCCACGGACGCAGCCTTGCGCTGCCCCCAGGTCCCGAAGATCGACAGTCGCTCGGCTCGTCCGCGAAAGTTTTGATGGGAGAGGTACGCGCCGTAGCCCCAACCCTCCTCAGGATCGTATTCGAGGATCGGATAGGCGAGTACGTGCGGCCTCTCCCGACAAACGAAAATCAGGACCGGTCCCGCCCCGGTCGGATCGCGTCGAACCCGGACGGAGACCTCGGCGAAGAGGCCGAGATCGAGCAGCCGCGCGCGGTCGCGATCGACGTCGGACCATGAGAGGGGCGCTCCTTCGGCGCTGTCGAGCTCGCGGCGCACCACGACCGGGTTCGTGCCGCTCAGACCCGCGACCACGATCGCGGTGATCGGACGGTGAATCCATAGCCCGTCCCGTCGGGGGTCCGGAAGGTCGGACGCCCGCGCGCCCGTGACGCAGGCCACCAGCGCCAAGGCCAAGGGAAACAGCCGGAGGAACGGCGCACCGCGCGCCCGCTCGGGGTTCCCGCCCACCCGCGCGCCGGAATCGACCCCGCGGATTGGCTCCGGAGGATCGAGACCCGGCCTCAGCTCGGATCCGGCTTGGTGCGCGAACCTCCCCCTCCGCCATTCTGCAGCTGCGAGTCGAAGAGGTTCTTGAACAACATCACGACCGCGGCCGTCCCGACCCCGGCGAAGAAGGTCCGACTGGGATCTGCCTTCTTGACCGCGACCGAGCTCACCCGTTCCAAGGGTACGGCCTGCGCGCGGACGATGTCCTCGTAGTAGACACCCGCGGCCGCGCTCTGCCTCTGGACTTCCTGCTGGTACTCGCCGCGCAAGCTGTCCGGCTGCACCAGCAGGCGATCGAACTGATACTCGAAGCCGTCGGCCGTCAATACCCGCGTTTTTCCGAACTGCTGTCCCGGCTCCAGGGATTCTCGGGGCAGGACGACGGATCGCGAGCAGCCCGTCAAACCGAGCGCGAGGATTCCCAGGAAGAGGAAGGGCCGGGGTTTCCGTTGAAGTTGTTGCATGATCACCACCTCTCACGGCGAGTGTACCCCGATCGGTCGCTGGCGTCCGCTTCAAACATCGCCCGTGGGACCGCCCTGCGGCGACATCCCATCCTCCGGCCGCTCATTGGGCGATGGAGCCTCGGAGCCGCTTGCGGACGCCGGTCCGTCCCGCCGCAAACGGTCCCGCCAGCGATGCAGCAGATTGAGAGCCTCGAGCGGCGAGAGGTGATCGACCGCCGCCGCCCGCACTCCGTCCAAGACTTCGCGCTCTTCGGGCGTGAACCCCGGATCGAAAATCGTCAGCTGGGTCTGCACCGCCCGCCCCGGCAGACGCTTGCGGCTGCGTCGCCCCTCGGCCTCGAGCAGGGCGAGCACCTCCTGCGCGCGCGCGATCACGGGATCCGGAACTCCGGCCAGGCGTGCGACCTGGATTCCGTAGCTGCGATCGGCGCCACCCGGCCGAACCTTCCGCACGAAGACGATCCGATCCCCCCACTCTTTGACCTGGACGTTGAGATTGAAGACTCCGTCCGCTTCTTCGGAGAGCCGGGTCAGCTC
>JAGQHR010000764.1 GCA_020431745.1 Candidatus Eiseniibacteriota bacterium | reverse complement strand
GTGCCGAGTGTCTGTCGTGCTACGGCTCGACGTCCTACGCGACCCCCAACCTCGATCGCCTCGCCTCCGAGGGGGTGCTCTTCGAGAACTCCTTCTCGACGAACCCGATCACTCTCCCGTCCCATACCTCGATCATGACGGGCAGCTATCCGATGTATCACGGCGTGCGGGACAACTCGACCTACGTGGTCCGTCCCGATGTCGAGACTCTCGCTGAGGTGCTCTCGGCCAACGGCTACGCCACTCACGCGGTCATCGGCTCGTTCGTCCTCGACTCCCGGTTCAACCTGGACCAGGGGTTCGACAGTTACGACGATCGCCTGGACGAAAACTGGTCCAAGGACGAGCTGGAGATGCGGGCCCGGGACGCCTTCGGTTTCGCGGAGCGCAAGGCGAACCTGGTCACGGCCTCGGCGATCGACTGGCTGCGCAAGCCGCGTTCGAAGCCGTTCTTCCTTTGGCTGCACTACTTCGATCCGCACCAGCCCGTCAATCCACCGGAACCGCACCACAGCCGCTTCACGGAGCCGTACGCCGGAGAGGTGGCGTTCGCCGACGAGCAGATCGGTGCCGTCTTCCAGGAGCTCAAGAAGCAGGGCGAGTACGACCGCACGCTCGTGGTGGTCGTGGCCGATCACGGCGAGGGGCTCCTCGATCACGGCGAGCCGACCCACTCGATCCTGATCTTCGACAGCACGCTGCGGGTGCCCTTGATCGTCAAGATGCCCGGAGCCCCCGAAGCCGGTCGGCACAGCCAGCGGCTCACCTCGACGGTCGACATCATGCCGTCGATCCTCGACCTGGTTCACGCCGAAGCACCCCTCGACATCCAGACCAAGCAGTTCCAGGGCAAGTCCTTCGCGTCGCTGATCGAGGGCGAGCCCGATCCCGAACCGACCGATCGTCCGATCTACATGGAGACGATGGTGCCGCAGCTGGACTGTGGATGGGGTCCCCTGCGCGCGTTGCGTACCGCGGATTGGAAGCTGATCCACGGCCCGAAGACCCGCCTCTACCATGTGTCCCAGGATCGGGGCGAAGTCTACGATCTGGCCGCCAAAGAGCCGGACCGGGTGGCCGCAATGACCGCCGAGCTGCAGAGCCGGATTCGCGACGTGTGGGCTTCGGAAGACGCCGGAGGGTCGGTTTCGGCGCCCGACAAGGAGACCTTGGCCAAGCTGGCCTCGCTCGGTTATCTCGGAGGAACGGGTGCCCCACGCGTCATCGAAGATCTCTCGGAGGTGGACGGCAAGCCGGATCCGTACGACAACCGCTATCTCTTCGATCTCATCTCCTCCGCGATTGAAAACATTCGGACGGGTCAGGAATTCCGGGGGATGCAGCAGCTGCAGGACGTGCTCGCGAGCGATCCGGCCAATCCGATGGCGCTGCTCAACCTGGGCCGGGCCTATCTGACGGTGACCGGCCAGGCCGATTCGGCGATGGCGATTTTCCGTCGGTGTCTGCACTCGGACCCGCAGCAGGAGGATGCGCTCTACTACATGAGCCGCATCAATCGGGAGCTGGGACGTCCGGCAGAAGCGAAGGTGTTCGCCGCGAAGATTCTGGAGGTGAATGAGTTCTCGGTGCCCGGACACTACGAGATGGCCGGCATCGAATCTGCGCTGGGAGACAACGCCGAGGCGCGGAACCACCTGTTGGCGGTTCTCGAGCTGGAGCCGGGAAGCGTCCCCGCGAACCTCGAGCTGGGTGTCCTCTATGCGCGGGACTCCATGCACGACGAGTCCGGCACGTACTTCAAGCGTGCGCTGGACCTGGATCCGAAGAACCCGCAAGTGCTCTACAACGTCGGCGTCTGGTACATGGTGGACGGCCAGAAAGAGGAAGCGATCTCGGCCCTCAGACGCGCGCTTTCCTACGAGCCGGATCATCGTGACGCCAACTACGTCCTGGGGAAGATCTACTTCGACCAGAACGACGCCGAGGATGCGCGGACCTATCTGCTCAAGGCCAAGACCGTCGCAGTGACACAGGATCGCCGGCAGGCCATCGACGCGATGCTGGTGACCCTGGGAACGTAGCTTTCCGGCGCGATCCGGGACGGATTTGCCGGAGGTGCTCCCGAGCGGGCTCAGCGTGACGCGGCCGGGTGCAGGCGCGCGGGCAGATACGGCTCGGGTGGAATCGACGATCGTCTCCCCAGGATCATGTCGCCGATGAGGCGGGCCGTGCCGGGCGCCTCGGTGATCCCCAGTCCTTCATGTCCGGTCGCGGCGAAGACCCCGGGTTGATCCGGAACCGGACCGATGTAGGGCAGATTGTCGGGGGTGGCCGCCCGGAATCCCGTCCAGATTCGGATCGCGTTGAGCTCCAGAGCCGCCGGCATGAAACGGCGGATCCGCGCGAGCATCTTCCCGAGCACGCCCGGATCCACCTCCCGGTGCGTCACTCCGAACTGA
>JAGQHR010000763.1 GCA_020431745.1 Candidatus Eiseniibacteriota bacterium | reverse complement strand
GCCCGGGCGAGGGGGGATCGCCAGCCCCGACCTACCGGTAACGCGACTTGAGGCGACCCCAGGTCGATTCGATCGTCGGCACCGGGTTGCAGTCGACTTCCTCGCAGTTCGTACCGTCTCCGTGATAGATCCCACCGAGGCGTTCACAGGCCGTCGCGCTTACGACGTTACAACTGCCGTCGGGCAGACAGCACGCTCCCGGCCGTGGGCACTGGGCATCCGCGCACAGCGTGCCATCACCTTGATAGGCCCCGCCGGCGGTCTCGCATTCCGTCTGCAGCAGCTCCTCGCAGGCACCACCCGGAAGACAGCACGCTCCCGGCCGCACGCATTGGGTTTCCGCACACGTCGTGTGGTCACCTTGGTAATCGCCGTTGGCCGCATCGCAATCCGCGCGTTCCAGTTCCTCGCAGGCCCCGCCCGGCAGGCAGCAGGCGCCCGGGACGTAGGCCCGGTTGCCGAAGAGGACCGACGCGATGGAAGTCGTCACGACCACGTCGGAGCAGATGGGGAGGGTGTTGATGTACCCGTCCTGCATCGTCTCGCACACCGTGTAGTTCCCGGAAGGAAGGAAGAAGATGCAGGCGGCGCCGTCTTCGCCCGTGGTCTCGCATCGGACCGAGCCGTCCGGATAGTGGAAACAGATTTCCCAGCCGGAAGCGAGCGGCTCTCCGGGATCGCGGGTTCCGTTGCCGTTCAGGTCGATGAACTTGAAGGCGCAGATGCCCCGCGTGGAGCCGGCGACCAGGAATCCGTCGATCCCGTCGTCCTCCAGTCCGTTCTCGACGGAGTAGTAGCTCGCTTCGTAGTGGTAGATCCCGTCGGGCGATCCGGAAGGAACCGTCCAGTAGAGGTTGTACTCGACTGCGCCCGGGAGATCGCGCTGATAGACGACCACGCCGTTCGGGTTCGTCACCTTCACTCGGAGGAAGTCGGGGGTGGTGGCGCCGCGATCCACCCAGCAGCGGGCGTGCAGTCGTCCGCCCGGGTTCTTCACGAACTCGGGCAGGGGAGTGTCGACGAACGTGTTCACGGTGGCGGCGAACGTAGGACCGGACAGACAGAGCAGACCGACCAGAGTCAGGATGCGACGAACCATAGTTGGCACGTCTCCGTTTCGTGTGTTTGGGGAACCCTCGATGCGCGTCGGCCGCGACCGTGCACGGCGTGTTCAGATCCTCGGGGCACCGGATCTTCGTATCTTTTTGGGCCGGGGGACGGCCCGACGCGCCTCATCGTATGCTGACGCCACCGGACTGTATATATGATTTTTTGTCTAATATGGGCTGCCCAAGTGGAGGGCTCTCTGGCAGGCTGGACGTGCCGCAGGGAGGCTCCCGGCCAGCACGCGAGTCGGCCCCGGGGCCGATTACAGCAGTGTCCGAGAATCGGTTGACGTAAGGCAAACGGCTGTGCAGTAATTAATTGGGCCGTTTTGCCCGCGAGGAAACGGGTGTCGTCCCGGCCTCGAACAGTCTCGGGCACACTCCGCCGCAGCAAGGCGGTCGCAGCGCAAGGCCGGAGGGCGCACGGATGATGTCCCTGGTTCCGTGGTTCGGGTTCGTCGGCTTGATCCTGGGTCTGATCGCCATCGATCTCTTCGTGCTCCACCGACGACCGCACGCGGTTTCGGTGCGGGAGGCACTGAGCTGGACCGCAGCGTGGGTGGGCGCCGCGCTCGTCTTCAACGCGCTGCTCTATCCGATGTACGAGCAGCACTGGTTCGGCGTCGGCCGATCGATCGGGCACGAGCTGTCGGGCCGGCAGGCCGTGCTGCAGTTCTTCACCGGCTACCTCATCGAGGAGTCGCTGAGCCTCGACAACGTGATGGTGATCGCGCTCATCCTCTCCTACTTCCGAGTGCCGGCTGCCCTCCAACATCGCGTGCTCTTCTGGGGCGTGCTGGGAGCGCTCGCGCTGCGAGGGATCATGATCGCGGTGGGGAGCGCGCTCATCGATCGCTTCGCGTGGGTGATCTACGTCTTCGGCGCGATCCTTCTCTTCACGGCCGTCCGGCTCCTGGTAGTGCGGCACGACAACTTCGAGCCCGAGCGGAATCCCATCATCAAGCTGGCGCGCCGCTTCTTTCCCGTGACTACGAAATACGACGGCGATCGGTTCTTCACGCGCGTCGGACGGAAGCGTGCGATGACGCCGTTGTTCATGTCCTTGGTTCTCGTGGAGAGCAGCGACGTGCTCTTCGCCGTCGATTCGATCCCGGCGATCTTCGCTGTCACGCGCGACCCCTTTCTCGTCTTCACCTCGAACGCATTTGCGATCCTCGGGCTGCGAACGCTCTACTTCGCGCTGGCCGCGGTCCTCGACCGGTTCCGGTATCTCAAGATGAGCCTCGTCTTCGTGCTGGCTTTCGTCGGGGTCAAGATGCTCGTGAGCCACTCGTATCCGATTCCGACCGGGATC
>JAGQHR010000762.1 GCA_020431745.1 Candidatus Eiseniibacteriota bacterium | reverse complement strand
GCGCGACGGTCGTGGCGGAACCCCGCCGCGGATACGGCAGCGCCTGTCTCGCGGCGTTGCGTTGGTGTGCCGAGCAACCGAACGCGCCGCGGGTCGTCGTTTTCGTGGACGGAGATGGAGCGGACGATCCCGGCGAGATTCCCGATCTGATCGCTCCCATCGAAGTGGGGCGCGCTGATCTGGTCATCGGTTCCCGCGCCCGGGGGGAGCGCGAGCCGGGCGCGCTGTTGCCCCAGGCGCGGTTCGGCAACTGGATCGCCTGCGCCTGGATTCGGCTCGTCACCGGCGTCCGTTTCACCGACCTCGGGCCGTTCCGGGCGATCACCTGGTCTGCGCTGGAACGGATCGCGATGACCGATCCGAACTACGGCTGGACCGTCGAGATGCAGCTCAAGGCCGCGCGCGCGGGACTGCGCTGCCACGAGGTGCCGGTTCGGTATCGGCGCCGTCGTGGCGGCGCGAGCAAGGTGACGGGGACCGTGCGCGGAGTGGTGCTCGCGAGCGCCAAGATCCTCTGGAGCCTCGCCCGCTATTCGCGGTGGTGACGGGGTTTGGCGGCGCCGGTCCCTGCGAGGATCCGTGCGCCGGCGCCGGATCTCCTGAACGATCGAATTCCCGAGCCAGCGGTCAAGGAGGCAGCGGTCGAAGCCGAGATCCGGTCTCCCGTACCCCCGTCTCCCGCCGTGACGTGGGACCCGCGCACCCCGTATACTCGTGCGGCGCGCAGGATCGGGCGCGTCCGCAGAGTTCGTTCTTCAGGGAATTCACCGAGGAGGTCCATCGCATGAGGGGAAGACTGGCCTTGCTGCTCCTGCTGGGGGTCTGCGTGACTCCGGCAGCGGCCGACGTCGATCGGACTTGGTTCGACCCGTACTTCGGAAAGGAGTGGGTCCTGACCGCCGACACCGACCAGGTTCTGGTTCTCTATGAGTCGACCGTGACGGCGGAGCAACGAGCCGCGGTCGCCCTGGCGGCCGGTCTCGATGAGGTCCGGCCGTATCATGCCGAGCTGCACACCGCCCTCTACCGGGTCTCCTCCGGATCCGCGGAATCGGCCGCGACGGCGCTCGCGCTGCGTCCCGAGGTTGCCGGAGCCAGTCCGGCCGTGCACGACGGGGAAGGGTTCCCCAAGTACTTCATCCCCGGGCAGCTCACGCTCCAGTTCGATCCGCAGCTCGGCGATGCGGAGTGTCGTCGGCGGATCGCCGACACGGGGGCGCGAGTGTTGGAAGACTATTGGACGCCCGGCTACTACCGCGTCGGCCTCGCTCCGGGACAGGAGCTGTTCGCCACCCTGCGCACCTGGAACGCCCGGCCGGAGATCCGCTTCGTCGAGCCGGTCTACATGTGCTACGACGATGCCCTCGCGGTCCCGAACGACCCTCTCTATCCCAATCAATGGGGTATGGACAATCCGGGAACCGGGGCCTGGCATGACGACGCCGACGTCCGCGCGACGGAGGTCTGGGACATCACCCGCGGCGACCCCGGCGTGCTCATCGTCATCGTCGATACCGGGCTCGACCTCGTCCACGAGGATCTGGCCACGCAGGTGATTCCGCGCAACGGCGATGACTGGGACTTCTCCAGCACGAGCAGCGACGTCCCCAACGACACCGGCGATCACGGCACCGCCTGCGCCGGCATCGCGGTCGCGATTCAGAACAACGCGAAGGGTGTGAGCGGAATCTGTCCCGAGTGCAGCCTGATGCCGCTCAAGATCGACCTCTCCTCGGGGGCGAACGCCAATCGCGCCGACGCCATCAACTATGCCGCCTCGCGCCGCGTCGACTTCAGCGGCCTCGTCATCAGCTGCTCCTGGCGGATGTCGTCCGGGGACTTCACGGCGGTTCAGGCCGCGGTCCAGAACGCCTGGGCCGCGGGCTGTGTCCTCTGCTTCTCCAGCGGGAACGGGAACACGCCCGTCGTCGAGTATCCGGCGCGCTATCCGGAGTGCATCGCGGTCGGCGCCACCAGCCCCTGCGACGAGCGCAAGAACCCTTCGTCGTGCGATGGCGAGAGCTTCTGGGGATCCAGCTACGGGGCCGAGCAGGAAGTGATGGCGCCCGGCGTCCTCATCACGACGACCGACCGGAGCGGTTCCGCCGGCTACGATCCGGGCAACTACACGTCGACTTTCAATGGCACCTCGTCCGCGTGTCCGCTGGCGGCCGGAGTCGCGGGGCTGATCTGGAGTGCCAACCCGTCGCTCACCAATCAGGAAGTGCGCCTCGCGCTGCGGCAGAACGCCGACGATCAGGTCGGCCCGCCCAACGAGGATGCGCCCGGATGGGATCAGTTCTTCGGCTACGGACGTGTCAATGCCCTGCGCGCGGTCGAGGCGGTCTCCGTCGTGGACAGCTTCGACGACGATCTCGAATCCGGCGCCGGCGGCTTCACTACGCGTGCCGTCACGGAGAAC
>JAGQHR010000761.1 GCA_020431745.1 Candidatus Eiseniibacteriota bacterium | reverse complement strand
CCGGGCGCCGCGAGGGAGCCGACGCGGTCCGCCGCGGCGAAGGGTCGGCGGACGAGCTCCGCCATCGACGAGGCCGCCGCGCCCGGAGGGCGGAATCCTGCGCGATCCGAGCCCGGTCGCGCCTTCGCCCGCGTTGCCCGCTCCACCCGGCGCGGGTACCCTCCCCCGCCCCATGTTCGAGACCCTCAGCGAACGGCTCTCCCAGTCCTTCTCCTTCCTGCGCAACCGGCGCGAGCTGACGGGGGAGAACGTCGAGGAGGCGCTGCGGCAGGTGCGTCAGGCCCTGCTGGAGGCCGATTCCACTTGGAGGTCGCGCGCCGGTTCGTCGAGAGGACGCGGGAGCCACGAGACAGACGCAGCCGGCCCGCGTTACTCGAAGCTGACCTGGAAGCTCGCCTCCGCCGTGCCGCCTTCGATGGTGGCGAGCTCGAGCCGCGCTTCCTCGCAGGTCACCATGCCCGGCAAGCTCGGCAGCAGCACCTCGTAGAGACCCGCTCCGTTCACGAAGAACTCGGCGGAGGCGGCGTCGAGAGCGGACAGTCCCCCGACCTGGCGCGTCCCGAACCGAGTCCCGACAAGGCGGCCGGTCCCCTCCGACACCTGCCGGACTGACACGCGCTCCCAGAAGGAGAGCGGCAGAGGGACTTTCAGCTCACCCTGAAGGGCGTGCAGCTCCAACCCCCACCGCTCGGCCGGAGTGAGTTGGATGTTGACCTCCACCGGGCCATCGGCCGGGACGTCGATCGTCCGCATCGCCGTAGCGTGCCCCGGGTAGCTGACGGCGAGCTGCACGCTCCCCGGGAGACAACCCAGCCGATGTCGGCCGTCCGCTCGGCTCGCCCCCTGCACTTCGGACCAGCTGGCCCTTCCCCGAGCAAGCGACGGTCGATACCGGACGACCGCGTCCCGGGCGAGCTCGGGTCTCCGTCCATGCAGGACGGAGACGAGCACTTCGACGGGTGTGGACAGCATCAGCTCGACCTTCTCCTCCCGACCGGCCTCGAGTCGAACCTCGCTCTGTGCCCCCTGCGGCAGCAGAGCCACGGCATAGACGCCAGGAACGAGTCCTTCCCACAGCACCTCGAGCTCCTGAGAATCGCGCAGCTCGGTGGCGAGGTAACGAGCGAGTGGCAGTACGCCGACAGGGCTCGCCCCTTGTACCGGGGCCGGCCACAGCGCCAACCGAGTGAGGTTCGACAGCTTCCGGCCGGGAGCCTCGTTGCTGAGTTGGATCCTGAGGTCGGCGAGGGTTTGCCTGCTGCGTTCGTCGGCAAGGTCCAGCAGCACCTCGGTCGTCACGCCAGGCTCGAGCTGGGCGACAACCTCTCCTACTCGCGGACCGCACGTGCGGGACGCGCCGTCCGGAACGACGGTGAACGTGAAGGTGCCGGCCGGGAGTCTCTCGAGCAGTGTGGTGCCGTCCTTCTCGAACTCTCCTTCGAACAATGGCTCTACGGCGTCGGAACCCCCATCGGTCCGGCCGGGGGAGTAGTACACGCGGAGCTTCGGATGTCTCGCGCTCTGGGGAACGCTCGTAACGGTGACTTCCGCCGTAGCGCCACGGTCGAGCGCGACGGTGAGGTCTCCCTCGGAGTCGCCGAGGAACGCGATGCGCCTCCACGCGTGATCGACTGAGCCTACCCAACCGACTCGAGTTCCGGGTCGTTTATGGAGGATTACTGGTGAGTCGAAGATCTCGTCCGGAGTGCGCGCCATCAGCGCGACGGGAGGACGAGACGTCGCGTGCGGATCCGGGTCTCCGGCTCTCTGGAGCACGAGAGACACGTCCTTCAGGGGCTCCCCGGTGATTCCGTCAACGACGTGCAGCCGAACCCCCGGGACCAGGGTTGCGAGTATAGTCATCCCCTGCGCGAGCGTCGCTGGAACAGTCTCGGGTTCGACGAGTCGCGTGAGGGAGCTACGGCCGCTGCCGGACCAGACGACGGTGATTGGTTCGAGGCGCGATGTGTCGGGTACGTCCACTGACCAGCAGTCGTCCTCGACGGCCGCGTGCTTCGTCTCGGCCTCGCCGTCTCGATGGTGAACGCTGAAACTGACGTATCCCCGCTCCGATGGAAGATGATTGCCATCCAGATCAAGTACTCTTATGCGACCTTTGACGGCAATGGAACCGGAGACCGTGGCTCCCCCTAGCGCTTGTCCTTCTCGCGTTTCCACACTCGCGATCCGGTCCGACTCATCAGCAGATCGAGAGAGACTGCTTGGTTGATCCCGAAGAGAACTCCGAATCGTGGGGCTCGCCGTCATTGCTTCGCCGCCGAGCAGTCCTTCCGTGGCGAGCCCTACGACCAGAGCTGTTCCGACGACTGCCGCCACCGCGGCGAGGGCGAGCTTGGAGCGGTCCACTCAAACACAACGGCTACGGAGTTCAGACATCTGCTGGCGCGTTCATCGCAATGGGCTCTTTGG
>JAGQHR010000760.1 GCA_020431745.1 Candidatus Eiseniibacteriota bacterium | reverse complement strand
GGCCTGGAGCCGGACGAACAGCCGCCGGCCCCGTCGCCCCAAGCCCAACCCGAGGCGACCTCGAGCCTCGCGGTCACCGTACTCGTCGTCGCGGCCGAGGCTCCGCGCGAGCCCTACCTCGCGCAGAACACACCCAATCCCTTCTCGGGACCGACCCAGCTCAGCTTCGGCGTCCCCGAGCGCGGTCGCCTGTCCATCAAGGTCTACGACACTGCCGGCCGGGAGGTGGCCACCCTCGCAGATGACGTCTTCGAGCCTGGCAACCACACAGTTCGATGGGACTGTCGGGACGGTAACGGACATCGCGTGGCGGCCGGAATCTACTTCTGCCGCATGTTCTCGCCCGGCTTCTCGAAGACGCGCAAGCTGATGCTGCTGCGCTGACGGCCGGCCGCGAGGTTTTCTTCGTGATCAGCGTCCCGGGCAAGGCACTCGCCGACCGACCGATTGCCCTCTCATGCCGGATGCGACTGGTTCTGCGGACATCCGGCCGTCGACTCCTGCTCGGCTCGATCGTGATCGCCTTGTTCCTCATCCACGCAGATCGCGCGCACGCGGTCGGGTGGGTCACTCCCTCCGGAAACACCGACGGGACCGGCTGGACCTTCGGGGCAAACGCGCGCGACGGCAGTACCAGCACCTATGCCAGCCACGCTCCGGCTTCGGGTTGGGGTGGCTGGGAGACCTTCACGCTCCCCGATTCGATTTGGAGCGATCGATTCCGAGTTCTCACCGACTTCGGCTACGGAGAGGTCGACCAAGTTCAGGTCGACGTATCGGCGGACGGCGTCAGTTGGACTACCGCGTTCGTCGGATCCGTGGCCGACGCCGCCTGGGACACGGAGAACTTCACTGCCCAGCAGGTGCGCTACGCGCGCTTCCGCTACCATCGCATCGCAACCAATTATGTTTTCTGGCTCTACGAGTTCAACGTGTATGAGACGCCTCTCACCATCGATCTCCCGACCGTCAGCACCACCCCCGCGACGTCGATCGAAACGACTTCGGCCATCGTCCACGGGCTGCTGGATGATAGCGGCGGGGTGCCCTGCGACGTCCGCCTGCAGTACGGACTCACCGCTGCCTATGAGATCGGCGATACGCCGTGGATCTCCGGCTACGACACGGGCTCGACTTTTGGCGTGTTGCTTTCCGGACTCGGGCAGGGGCAGACCTATCACTTCCGGGCGCAAGCGCGGAACGATGCGGGCACCGCTAGCGGAGCGGATGACGTCTTCACCTGCGCTCCTCATTCCATCGGGTGGGTCTCGCCCAGCAGCAGCTCCGACCCGACCGGAAATTGGTTGGGGACCGACCTGGCCCACGACGACGAGTCGACAACGCACGCCCACTGCGTTCACTTGATCAACGATCCCGACGGCCAGTGGAGTCCCTACCTCTACCTCACACACTCACTCGTCAACGTAGACTCGTTGCGGTTTCTTGCCAAAGACGACGTCAACATCGACTCTGCGGAGATCGATCTCTCCCCTGACGGGACGAGCTGGAACAACGTTTTCGGCTCGGCCTTCCTGGATCAGACGTGGACCGCCGTCGGATTCCCGGACCAGAATGCCAACCAAGCCAGAGTTCGCTTTCACCTATCGACCAACGCGGTCGGCATGCATTGGGAGTTGGGCGAGCTCGACTTCCACGTCTCCCGCATCCTGAGCGTGACGGTGAGCAATGCCGTTTTCGGATTCGGAACCCAACTCCTCGACACCTGGCTGTCGCCCGACTCCACGGTCGTGACGAACGACTCAGCGGAGATCGAGAACCTCGACGTCCGTCTGTCGCAGTTCCAGAGCGGCGCCGACTCCTGGACGATCTCTCCGGTGACGAATGGAGCCAACCAGGTTCGGGCGCAGTGGTCGGCCGTCTCATCATCCGGTCCTTGGACCGACATCGCGGCCTACGATACCGACTTCACGATCGGGACCAACGTGGCTCCCTCCAGCAGCATCACTCTGTTCGTGCGGATCCAGACGCCGACGTCGACCGATTCACACGAAGAGTACTCCTCCTCGCTAACCGTGACCGCCTGGTAGCCTGCCAGGAACGCGCCTCCAGCACCGTGGAACAGCGGGGTGGGCCCTCGCTCTCGGCGGCGGGCCGCGTGCCGCCCCGGATCCGGGGAATCACCGATGCCCCGGCATTGGTCCCCGTTGCATCATCTCATCCTGCGCCGCCGCAGGGCGATGCGCTCATCCCTCATCCGCAGTCGAAGCCGGAGGTCGAATCCGATGGATGCAATCACGGCGCTTTCGGGTACCGCTCGCCCCCGGCACGCCACGCTCAGGCTTCTCTGCCGCGTCTCGGTCGTGGGATCGCTCGCCATCGCAGCCTGCTCCCAGTCCGGACCTGACAGCGACGCCGGGAAGACTCTCGTCGACCCACCGCCGATCACGAGCGCGCTCAGCGACCAGTTGGAGTCCTG
>JAGQHR010000759.1 GCA_020431745.1 Candidatus Eiseniibacteriota bacterium | reverse complement strand
GAGATTCGCGGCGAAGATGCAGGCCCTTTCCCACTCCATCGCGGCGGAGAACACGGCCAGTCCCTGCCCTTCCGCACCCAGTCGCGCGCTCGCCGGGACCGCGGCGTCCTCCAGGATGAGGTCGCCCATGGGAGAGGTCCGCAGACCCATCTTGGGGATCGGCGGGCCGAAGGTCACCCCAGGCGTGCTCCGGTCGACCAGGAAGGCGGTCACGCCGAGCGCTTTCATCTCGGGACGCACGGTCGCGAAGACGACGGCGAAGTCCGCCTCGGGACCGTTGGTGGCGAAGGTCTTCCGCCCGTTCAGGCGATAGCCGTCCCCGTCACGGACGGCTCGCGTGCGCATCGCCATCGCATCGGAACCGGAGTCCGGCTCGCTCATGCCGTGAGCGCCGATCCGGCTGCCGTCACAGAGACCCGGGAGATACCGATCCCTCTGCTCGGGCGTCCCGTAGGCAAGGAGCGGCATCTGCACCGACCAGAGCTGCGCGTTGAGGGAGAACACCAGTCCGTTGTCGACACAGGCCCGCCCGAGGGCCTCCATGACGAGGATCGTGGTCAACAGATCCTGCCCCTGGCCACCGTGCTCGGCGGGGATGGGCAAGCCCTGCAGCCCCAGGTCCGCACACGCACGCCAGGCGGACCGGGAAAACTCTGCCTCCCGGTCCCGGCGGATCATGTCGTCGTTGAGCTCGGCCTCCGCGAACTGCGCGACGCCTCGCGCCAGCTCGAGTTGCTCGGTCGAGAGCTCGAAGTCCATTCCGGACGCTCCTCCGTAGGTAGTAGGATCCCGCGATTCGTACGCCCCGGCGGTTCAGACGCGCCGGTCCCAGGGCGATATTTCTATCGGAACAATTGCAGCCTAGCCCAAGAACTCTGGAGTCGTTCGCGCAAGGCGAGGCTTCGAAACCGACTCCCGCCTGGTCTATTGTGGTGCCGGGGCAACCAGAAAGCGGATCCTGCCCGGTGCGATTCCGGCCGTCGAGGCCCATCGGATCCCTTTCCGGAGTACACGTTGAACGAAACATACCTCAGGCTCACGAGCGACGTCCTCGCCGTGAACTATTACGGCGAGGTGCTGACCATCGAGCTCATCAGCGACCTCCTGGCGCGATCCGAGTACCGCCGGTACCGGGGCATCCTCAGCCGTCAGCTGCTGGACGAAACCCGGCACGCCAACATCACGCGGGCCCTCCTGCGGGAACGCGATCGCGACCCGCTGGTGCACGACGCCCGCTCCGACTTCACCTATCACGCGCTCTTCGAAGAGTTCGCCCGGCGCGGCGGCGATGCGGTCCTCGCGTTCCTCGGTGAGAACGAGACCATCTCGAGCCGGAACTTCAGTCAGCTGATCCGGATCGCCGACCGCCACCACGACGACGAGCTGGTGGCGCTCTACAGCGAGATCCTCAACGACGAGGTGACCCACGCCAACACCATCCTCGGCGCACTTCCGCCGCACGACCCGATGGTCGAGGCGGTGCGCCGGGAGGCTCGTCAACGGATGGCCCGGACCTTGAACATGCGCTATCTGCGACTCTGGAACGCCGAGCCGAAAGCGAGGCGTCAGGCATGAAGCGGGCGTACGCCGATATCACGGCGAGCCTCCGCTCTCTCCTCGGAGTGATCGAGTGGGAAACCACCCTCGCGTCGCGGGCGATCCATCGCTCGGCGTTCGAGGAACCGGTCGCGACGGAGGTGCGCGAGGATCTCGCAGCGATCCACTACCTCCTCCAGCGCCAGGCCGACGACGTCGGCGGGCGCGTTCGGGAGCTCTTCGGTCGGGCGGAGCCAGCTCCCGAAGAACCGCGCACGGGGACTCCGTCTCCCCTCGGCGACGAAGTGGAGACCCTCCTGCGCTCGGTCGAGGCGCGGTCCGGTGCTCTCCACGCAGCCCTGGGCCACTTCGACGGGCACACCCGTTTTCTGCTGCGGATGCACCTGTGTCATCTCGACGTGCTAGTCTTGCCGTCGCTGCGCGGGTTGGTGGATCGAACGACTCCGGTGGAGTGGAGGCCCGACTATCGGGCTCTCGATCCCGGACGGCGTCCCCATCCCGACGACTTCCTGCAACGTTCGTTCTGTGGATCTGCACCTGGGGCCGGGCCTTCCCCGACCGACCCTGCGGAATCGAATGGGGGACCTTGATGGAGCGTGGATCCTCGGATCCGGAACTCGCGACCCGGTACTACGCGTCTCGTCCTTGGCTGCCGGTCGCACGGGAACAGGACGAGACCGTTTTCGTCAACTGGCGACGCCGCGATCCGACGCCGATTCGGATCGGACGCGACCAGGCGTTCGTGCACTTCCGGATCGTCTGCGGAGCAAGCCCGGAGGAAACCGCGCAAAGTCTCGAGCTCCCGCTCGAGACGGTGCGGCGGACGGTGCGCGAGCTGCAGCAGCTCGGTCTCGTCATCGACGAGGTGACCTGGGAGCGCGAACGGA
>JAGQHR010000758.1 GCA_020431745.1 Candidatus Eiseniibacteriota bacterium | reverse complement strand
GACATCGTCCCAGAACCATCCGCAGCTCGTGTACATGAGCAGGGCATGCCGCTGCAGCTCGAGCAGGGTGAGCAGATGCGTGCGATCGCGGCGGCTCGGCGAACGGCGGGCGTGACGGGCGAAGAAAGCATCGGCATCGACCAACGGCGGTGGGGTCGGCACCATCCCGGAGGGACCGACGAGCGGACGCGCGTTGCGACTGAGCAGAACCCACACGTAGTCGTCCCGGGCCGCCCAGGGATCCGTCAGGAGCGCCGCGGCCGTGGACTCGAAGACCCCGGCCGCGTGGTCGCGCAGAGTATCGAGCGCGGCGCGGAGCGGCTCCCTCCAAGCCTGCTGCGAGCCTTCCCGGCCACCTCCCGCGCACCCACAGTGGCGGAACCAACGCGCGACGCCGTGAGGACAGCTCCACGAAGTGCCCAGCCCGTCCTCGCCGGCCTCCAGCTCGACGGTCGCGGTCGGCGGGTGCGCCTCCAAATACTCCCCGTAGTTCACGAACCGGTATCCCAGCGGGCCCAAGGCTGACTCCAGCGCATAGGCCAACGCGAGATCGCCGAACCGGCCGTGATGGCCGTAGGTCTCGCCGTCGGTCGCAGCGTGGATCAACCCCGAGGTCCGTTCCGCAGCGCGGCGCACGTGCTCGACCAACACCTGGCTGGACGAGACGCCGCCGTCGAACGCGATCGCCTGCGAAAACACCGCGTCGTAGAAGAAGACCGACAGGGAGCGGCCGGATCCGTCGGGATGGAGGAATCGATACGGCCGTCCCGGATCGATCGTCGCATCGGGGACCGCGGACCAGTTGCGCCGACCGTCTTCCCGCACACGGGCCGCCTGGTACGGAGAGAGCACGACGAACGCGAGCCCCGCGTCGATGAGAGCTCCCAACGTCTGCGGATCGGCCGCCGTCTCGGGAAGCCAGAATCCTTCGGCATCGCGGCCGAAGCGGAAACGGAAGTCGGCCATGCCCCAACGGATCTGGGTCTGCCGATCCCGGGGATTGCAGAGCGGAAGGATCGCGTGGTTGTAGCCGTGCGCCAGCGCGTTCCCGTGTCCGCCGTGCCTCGATCGGCTCTCCCAATCGGCCTCCAGGATCCGGCCATACGACCGCGGATGCACGCGCTCCATCCAAGACAGCAGCGTCGGACCGAAGTCGAAGCTCAGGTCGCGATAGTTGTTCCGGATGATCTTGACGCGGTGATGGGCATCGAAGATCCGGGCGTAGGCGTTCGCCCGGTAGCACTCGGCGTGGACCCGCTCGTTCCAGTCATGGAAAGGCGCCGCCGTCGGCTCGGGGTCGAGGATCTCCGTCCACGGGTTCTCCCGGGGAGGCTGGTAGAAGTGACCGTGGAGCAACAGCGGGACCGACATGGAACTCCCATTCCTCGTGATCGCGGAGCGCCCGCCGGCCGGCGAGTCCTCGCGCACGCCGCCCGGGGGAGCGGAGCCTCTCTAGGCCTGTCGGCCGAAAGAGCCGGGATCTTGCGCTTCCACGCGCCGGGCAGCCTAGCATGCGGCCCCCGCCCCGGACACCACGGAGAGGTCACGGATCCCCCGGACCCTTCTGGCGGCTCCCGCTTGGCTCGGGAAACGCGCGCGGCCACCCGTTCACGGTTGGGTCGCGCGCGCCCCGCCCCGTATACTGCACGGGCTCGGGCGCAGAACGGACCGCATCTCGCGGCTCCGGAACCGGCCCGGCACCCAATCCCGAACCCGATCGGTGGAGGACTCGTGCACAGGATGGTGGCACCCGCTCGTCTCGTGGACCGCATCGCGGTCCCGCTCCGCAAGGGAGGCGGTGTCCTCGCGGTGTTGCTGGTGGCGTCCCTCGCGGGCTGCGGCGACAACGGGAACACCCCGTCGTCGCCCCCGGGCGATACGACTCTCCAGATGCCGTTCGCCGTCGGCGATCGCTGGGAGTACCGGGAGGTGACGACCGTCAGCACCGGCCTCGGCGCCGACACCACGCTGTCGGTCGCGACCCTCGTCGGTACGCGCCTGATCGACGGCGCCCCGTACTACACCCAGGTCGATTCCAGCGTCGCCGGAACGGACACGACCTACGCGCGGCAGACGGGAAGCTCGTTGTATCTCGTGGTCGACCTCGGAGACTCCTCGGATCCAGTGGCCAGAGCGGTCCTCGACATCTTGGAAGCGACCTTGCCGTGGAGGCTCGCCGAGTTCGGCGCCCCGGCGAGCTCGAGCTGGAGTCTCGCCTCGATCGACACCGTCCTGGTCGTGGAAGGGTCGTCGTACGAGATGTCCTTCGACATCGAGGCGACCAGCCGCGGCACCGAGGAAGTGACGGTTCCCGCCGGAAGCTGGTCCGGAGCGCAGCGATTCCTCCTGCACCTTCACGGTACGGCCGGGCTGCTTGTCTTCATGATCCTTTGGATGGTCACGGTCGCCGCCGTGTTCGTGGCATATGGCATGCGAAGGTTCGGTGG
>JAGQHR010000757.1 GCA_020431745.1 Candidatus Eiseniibacteriota bacterium | reverse complement strand
GCCCAGGCGTTGGAGCTCCCCCTGCTGCACGGCACGCAGGAGCTTCGGCTGCAAGGTCAGCGGCAGCTCTCCGATCTCGTCCAGGAAAAGGGTGGCGCCATCCGCGACTTCGAACTTCCCGGCGCGGTCCCGGGTCGCTCCCGTGAACGCGCCGGCGACATGACCGAAGAGCTCGCTCTCCGCGATCGACTCCGGGAGCGCGGCGCAGTTCACCTGGATCAGAGCCTCATCGCGACGGCCCGACTGTTCGTGAATCTGATGAGCGACCAACTCCTTGCCGACTCCGGTCTCTCCGAGGATGAGAACGGGAAGATCCGTGGCCGCGACGACCGTGATCTCGTGGAGGAGGCGCTGGGCGGACGGCGTGTGTCCGAGAATCTGGGGATGCGACGCGGTTCTCTGCATCTCCCGCGCGACGGCCCCTTTGCGCTCGGCCAGCCGCTCCAGGGATTCGATGAGAGCGGTCGTGCGCAACGCGGCCCCGGCCAGCGCCGCCAGCGCATCCAGCATCTTCGGGTCGAGCGCATCGAACGCGTGGGGTGAGACCGCGTCCGCCGTGAGCGCACCCACGACCTCACCTCCAGCGGTGAGCGGACATCCCAAGCAGGCATGGATGTGCTCGAGCGCGTGGGGATCGGATACCAACTGCCCGTCGAACGGATCGGGAAGCGGAGAGTCCACGGGGAAACGTACGGGGACCGACGACGAAACGATGATATCGAGACGCGGATGCTCCCGGCGCTCGTAGCGGCGAACGAGGGCTTCCTCGGTCAGCCCGTGCCCGGCCACGGGAACCAGGTCCGAATCTTCGAGCCGGAGCAGGCAGGCCGCATCGCAAGGGATCAGACGCCGCACGGCGGACAGCAGACGATCGTAGCGGTCTGCGGCAGCCAGGGCGGCGGTCAGATCCCGCGCGATCTCGAGGAGGATATCGAGCCCACCGCTTTGTTGTTTCTTCGACAACTTGTTGTGTTCTCCATAACGCCAGCGAGGTTGTCACTTTCATAACTATCACCGTAGAACATTGCACCACAAGGCATTTTTGAGTTGGCACCATTCCTGTCTACCAGGTTCCAGAACAGGAAGAGCGAGCCGCTCGACGCGGGATGGTCCCGAGACGAGCACGGCTCCGAGCCCAGGAGGAACCCGATGCGCCCGTCCGCTTCCCCATCCGATACCCACGCGTCCCTCGCCGAGCTGGCGACCACGTATCCCGCCGCGTCCCGCGTCTTCCAGAGGGAGCGCCTGGACTACTGCTGCGGCGGAGGCCGGGCCTTCGACGAGGCCTGTGTCGAGCGCGGACTCGACCCCGCAACTCTCCTCGACGAGATCCGCGAATCGGATACCGGCTTCGACCGGCCGTGGACGGAACAGCCGCTGCCCGAGCTCATCGAGTACATCGTCGAGCACTACCATGCGGACCTGCGCGAGGAGCTCCCTCTCCTCGTCGAGCTCGCGGAGAAAGTCGAGCTGCGCCACGCCGACAAGGACACCTGCCCCCGCGGACTGACAGCGCACCTCCGCCACGTGCATGCCGCGGTACTCGATCACCTGGCCAAGGAAGAGCAGGTCCTCTTTCCGCTGATTCTCGCGGGGATGGGAACGCGCGCGGCCGCCCCGGTCCATGCGATGGAGCACGAGCACCACGACCACGGGGCCAACCTGGCCCACATCCGCGAGCTCGCGCACGATCTGGTCCCACCCGCGGAAGCCTGCCCGTCCTGGCAAGCGCTCTATCTACGTCTCGCCCGACTGGAGTCCGAGCTCATGGAACACATTCATCTGGAGAACAACGTGCTGTTTCCGCGCGCGCTCTGCGACTAGACGAACGTCCAGTTCATGGAATCACGAACACGATCGACGGCAATGCGAACGAGGATCCAAAGGAGGTCCGCGATGGGTGGACATCGACGACTGTGGTGGGTACTGGGAGGAACGCTGGCGGCCGCCTTCACGATCTTGGGCTTCTTCGGCCGGGAGGTCTACCGCCAGGCGCCGCCGATTCCCGAAAGGGTCGTGAGCGTGTCCGGCCGCGTCCTCATGACGAAAGCGCAGATCCTGGACGGGCAGCAGGTGTGGCAGAGCACCGGCGGCCAGCAACAGGGTTCGATCTGGGGACACGGCGCCTATCAGGCTCCCGACTGGTCGGCCGACTGGTTGCATCGGGAAGCAACAGCGCTCCTGGACATCTGGTCGCTCGCCGAAAGCGGCCTCCGCTACGATCAAAGGCCCCTCGAAGCCCAAGCCGCCCTGAGAGCCCGCTTGCAGGCTGAGCTCCGTGCCAACCGCTACGACCCGGACTCGGGGACCATCACGGTATCCGCGGAGCGGGCCCAGGCCATGGCCCAGACGGCCGCCCACTATCGCGCGCTCTTCGGAGGCGATCCGAGCCTGTCCGAGCTCCGTGAGGACTACGCGATGCAGGACGCCGCCGTGGCGGATCCGGCACGCC
>JAGQHR010000075.1 GCA_020431745.1 Candidatus Eiseniibacteriota bacterium | reverse complement strand
GGTAGGCGTCCTCCGTACGGCCCGGCAAATGGAGAGCCTTGAGCGCGACCGGAATCGCGAGCTCCTCGTCCCAAGCTTCGTACACCTCGCCCATTCCACCGCGACCGAGCAGCTCGGAGACCCGATAGCGTCGCGCGATCTGCTCGCCCGCCACGAACAGGGGAGCCTCGAGGCTCGCGACCAGCTCCCACCAGGCCGCGGGAGGTTCCGGCTCCTCCGGGGTCCGCGCTCCCGCGTCGAGAAGTGAGAGCGCCAGGTCTCGGAGCTCGGAGTCGTCGCCGCAGGCGGATTCGACGAAATCGCGACGCAGTCGCTCGGGACGCCCGAGAGCATCCTCGATGAGAAGTTGCAGTCGCTCCCACCGCTGCGGCGTCATACCTGCCGTTCGAGCTGGTGCTGGAGCCAAAGGCGCAGAACGGCCCAATCGCGTTTGGCGGTCGCGGTCGAGATCTCGAGCGCGGCGGCGGTCTCCTCGATCGTCATGCCGCCGAAGAAACGGCACTCGACAACGCGGGCATGTCGAGGGTTGAGGATGGCCAGCTCGTCGAGAGCGCGATCCAGATCGAGAATCCGCCGATCCTCCGAGCCCGGAGCGTGGACCGCTTCATCGAGCGGCATGTGCCCTACGCCTCCTCCACGCTTCCTCCGGTTCCGGCGGTGGACGTGGTTGACGAGGATGTTCCGCATGACCTGCGCGGCGATCGCGAGGAAGTGCGCACGAGACTCCCAGCTGAGCCGCTCCGCCTGGACGAGACGAAGGTAGGCCTCGTTGACGAGCCCGGCGGTATCGAGAGAGTGCCCCACCCGTTCGCGTTTGAGCTTGGCGCGCGCGATCTTCCGGAGCTCGGCGTGCACCAGGGGCACGAGCTCGTCGAGCGCGTCCCGATTCCCTTCGCGCACGGAGATCAGGAGCTCGGTTACTCGTCCCGGTTGCGTCAACTTCGTGGGTCTCCGACCGACTCTGACCGGCATCGAGGGACTGGACTCCGGATCGCCAGGTATCCGTTGTCACTCACGAACAATCGGAGCGCTGATCGTCCGCCGCTGCCACCGAGTCTCGCAAATGACTGTAGGACAACGGTATGCCAGCCAGCAAGCGTATAGGAGAAATGGTGTGATCCAAATCGAAGGTGTTTCGTGCATTCCCTGGTGAAACATGGTCCGAGCGGTGCCGGCCTCGATCAACGAGGGGACGCGATCAGGTCATCCCGTTCGCAGCGGGAAGCCGATGCCGCCCCTTCCGTTGGCCGGTGGTCGTGATTTCGCAGGAATGGTGGCGGGAACGAGGCGGAACTGTAGTGAGAGTCCATCCGGGGAATCGAATCCAGCCAAAGTCCCTGGGATCGATTCGCCGAAACCGCGCGATTGCCAAGAGACGGGGAGGCACGAGATGAGGCCTGTTCATCGTTGGTTCATCTACGCCAACACGCTCGCCGGGGTGGCGGCCGCGGTGGTGGCCGGCCCGGCCAGCGCATTCGCGCCCAGCTCCGAGCACGCTGAGCTGGAGATCCCGCTTCCGTTTCAGGCCGAAAACCTGATCTACGGGGACAACGTATCCGCGCTGACCGTTCCTCAGGTCGGCTCGATCGGATCGAGCATCGGAGACCAGATCGGTGGCAACTGGTCGGTCCACTCCTGGAACCTGCGATCGGCCAGTCCCCACTACGTCCTGGGATCGGGAGCGGAGGTCGCTCCGGCGATATCGAACGACGGCATCGCGGAGTCGGCAGCGCGGTTCGTTCTCGAGCAGTGCGCTCCCTCACTCGGCCTCGACCCCGAACAACTCCGCCTGGAGACGGTGGCGCGGGGAGCGGGAAAGTACGCCGTTCACTTCCAACAGACCTACGACGGGCTCGAAGTCGTTGGCGGACGGGCCCATGCGACGTTCATGGAGAACGGCCGCGTCTTCACCATGGGTTCTGATTTCTACACGATCGGGGAGCTGCGCACGGTTCCCAAGCTCGCGCCGGATGACGCCGAAGCCATCGCGATCGGGGACCTGCCGCAGAAGGAGCGCGCGGTTTCAACCGAGGCGGACGAGCAGACGCGACTCTGTGTGCTGCCTTACCCGACTTCGGACCACACCTACGAACCACGACTGGCCTGGAAGGTGACGGTGGTGACCGACGGGCGGACCGGTGTCTGGCCCACCTACGTCGATGCGCATACCGGTGAGATCCTCTGGCGCACGAGTGATGTCCACTTTGCGGACTACTCGGGAACCATCGACTCGAACATCGAGCCGTCCACCTACTGCAATGGCGAGTTCGAGCAGGCCGCGGCGTACATGGAAGTGGAGATCTTCAATCGGGGGACCGTCATCACCGACCGGCAGGGCGTCTGGGCGATGCCCAACGCGGACTCCCCCCGGGGTGCGACGATTCGCTTCTTTGGTCCGTACGTCAACGTGGATCGGGCCAGTGGGGGCGCGGACGCGACCCAGACGGCCCTGGCCAGCCCGGGCGTTCCCCTGCACTTCGTGTGGGATGACACCAACTCCCGGCAGGACGAGCGGGACGTCTTCAGCGCCGTCTCTCTGATCCACGACTGGTTCGAAACTGTCGATCCCGGCTACTCGTACTCGAATGCACGCATCACTGCCAACGTCGGCGTGGCCGGGCAGTGCAATGCGTTCTACAACGGATCCATCAACTTCTACAACACGGGACCCGGCTGCTCGGGCGCCGGCTGTGCCAACACCGGCGAAATCCAGGGAATCATCTTCCACGAGTACGGACACGGGGTGCAGAAAAACCTGCTCGGCTCGCAGGGCGACGAGGGGCTCGGGGAAGGCAACGCGGACGTCCTGGCCAATTTCCTGACCGCCGAGTCGGTGATCGGACGCGGCTTCTGTCTCACCAACTGTACAGGGGGAATTCGCAACTCGGACAACAACCTGCAGTATCCGCAGGACCTGACCGGAGAAGTTCATGCCGATGGTCGGATCATCGCCGGCGTGGTGTGGGACGTGAGTGAGAACCTGCAAGCCTCGCGGGGAGTGAACGCCGGACTCGCTCGCGCCGCGGAAATCTGGCACTTCGGACGGAAGCTGGAGCGTCCGTTCAATCAGCCGGATCAGTGTCTCTCCATGTTCATCGCGGACGACGACAACGGCAACGTGTTCGATGGAACCCCGAACTTCGACGCCATTTGCCAGGGCGTGCGCGCTCACGACACCAACGGCGACGCCTTCGACTGCCCGGAAGCGAACTCGCTCTGGGTGGACTTCGACTATACGGGCAGCGAAAGCGGAACGCAGTCACATCCCTACAATTCCCTCTTTCAAGCGAACGGAGCGGCTCCGGTCGGATTCACCATGAAGGTACGCGACGGCGTTTCGAGCGAGGTCGGTACGCTCGCGAAGCCGGGGGTGATTCGGGCCATCGGTGGCGTCGTGCGGGTGGGCGCGCCATGAGCAGGAGAGTGGATCGGCCTTGTTTCCAAACTGCGAAGGTGCGGGTCCGGAAACCCGGAACGACTTGCGACACTGTGCGAACCACGCACACATCGTTTTGAAGAGGAGGTAGTTCCCATGCGAACCGGAGTCCTGGTCGCGGCATTGGCTCTCACCGCTTGCTTCCAGCTCGTCGGTGCGACGGCGGCCGAGGCGCAATTCAGCATCTCTCGTTTCACGGTCGACGGCGGTGGTGGGTCGAGCGCCGGAGGCGCCTTCGTTCTGAGCGGGACCGCGGGCCAGCCCGACGCCGGCACTCACTCGGGAGGTGCGTTCGTGCTGTCCGGAGGGTTCTGGTCCGGCGGAGGTGCCGTCAGCGGAATCGGGGCCGATACTGATCCGGAGTTGCCCGGTGCGCCCGCTCCTGTGCTCGTCTTCCAGGTCTTCCCGGTCAGCCCGAACCCCGTGATCGACCACATGGCCCTCACATTCGAGCTGCCGGAGCCGCGGTGGGTTCGCTCGCAGGTCTTCGACACGAACGGCCGGCTCGTCCGCGTGCTCGTCGACGGACTCGTCGCTGCCGGACGTCACGAGCAGGCCTGGGATCGCCGGGATCAATCGGGGATCCGGGTGCCCGCCGGAATCTATTTCGTGCGCTTCGACGCCGGCGACAAGGGGAACCGGCAGAAGGTGGTGGTCCTGTCCTAGTCGATGGGGGGCATGGCGCCGGCAAGTGCGCCGGCGCCACATGAAGCTCTCGATCGACACGGCGCCTCCCACCTACAGGCCTGGGCGGGCCTGACGCCTCTTTTCCAACAAGATGTTCGAACGGAGCCAATGCAAGTGAGGAATGGGCAATGACGAGAAACGTGCAGTCGGAGGTAAGAAACATGACAACGCTGGGACACTTTGCGACCGCGATACGGAACCCGGTCGCGATCGCCGTCGATCGGACCACCCGAGGTGCATTGGTCATCGCGCCATGCCTGGCGGTGCTACTCAGTTTCTGGATGGCGACGTCGCACCCGGTGCTCGCGCAAACCCCGATCGGCACGGCGTTCACCTATCAGGGGAACATCGATCTTTCGGGTTCCCCGCTCAACGGCACCGCGGACTTCCAGTTCAAGCTGTTCGGCGCGCTCACCGGAGGCACCCAGATCGGCTCGACTGTGACGGTGAGCAACCTGACGGTTTCCAACGGTGTCTTCACGACCCAGATCGACTTCGGCAGCGCGTTCGTCGGGGACCGCCGCTTCCTCGAGATCGGGGTCCGGTCCCCAGCCGGTGGCGGCGGAGCGTTCACGACGCTCTCGCCCCGCCAGGAGATCACGTCCACGCCCTATGCGCTGAAGGTGCGGGGAATCGACGGCTTCTCGCTCGATGCCTCCGACGGCACCCCCGTCGATGCGCTCGCCGTCGGGCCGAACGGCGACGTCGGCATCGGGACGACGACCCCGGCTCACGCGCTCCATGTCGTGAACGACACGCCGGTCATGATTCTCCAGGACACCTCGCCGGCTACCGAGCAATCGGGATACCTCGGCTTCTGGAACAACACGGCGGCCGAGACGGCCTGGGTCGGCTATGGCACGCCGGGCAGTCCGCACTTCTCCGTGGTGAATGGGCGCGCCGGCGGTCACATCCAGCTTCTCCCGGGGGTCGGCGGCAACGTCGGCATCGGGACCACGGCGCCTGCCGCCAAGCTGCACGTGAACGGCGGGGCTATCATGGCGCAGAACCTCGGCAATCAGGCGGACCTGTTGTGGCTCGAAAGCGAGCGCGACTGGGTCTTCCGGCAGGAGGGGTCCGGAGCCGGCACCTCGCTGAAGCTGCAGAGCGTCGGTGGCGGTGGGAACAAGAACTTCATCATCCAGACCGACGGCCTCGTCGGCATCGGCACGCTGACGCCGTTGGCCAAGCTCCATGTCAACGGCACCACGCGGACGAACGTGCTCGAGATCACAGGCGCCGACTTGGCGGAGCGCTTCCCGTCGTCCGACAGCCGGGTCGAGCCCGGCACGGTCATGGAGATCGATCCCGACCACGCGGGTCATCTGCGCATCGCGCGGACGCCGTACAGCCCCTGCGTCGCGGGCGTGATCAGCGGAGCGAACGACTTCGCCGCCGGAGCGGTGCTCGGAAATCTGCCCGGCAGTGAGGATGCGCCGCCGGTCGCCTTGTCCGGCCGTGTCTACGTGCGTTGTGACACGAGCGGCGGCGCGATCCGCCCCGGCGATCTCTTGACCACGTCCAGCGCGCCGGGGTTCGCGATGAAGGCTTCGGATCTCGCCCGCTCGCACGGCGCGATCATCGGCAAGGCGATGGAGCCGCTCGCGGAAGGAAGCGGACTCGTCCTCGTTCTCGTGAACCTGCAGTAGTGCATCGAGCCGTCAGGAGCGCATCGAGCCGCGGAGAAGCGGTACCGGCAACGCGCGGTTCGGCGCCCGTTGCCGGCATCCGACACCATGTGAGGAGGGTTTTCGAAGTGAGAGTCACGAGCCTCGGGGCCAGGAGCTTGGCGATCGCGTTGGTGGCCGTCGCGTCGATCGCGAGCTGCTTCACGGACGCGGATGCGCAAGACGACTACCAGGCCTACTGTCTCTACAAGGCCGGAGCCGACTATCCGAGCGGCAATCCGGCGTTCGATCAGAATGCGCAAGGCATCGCACACGATCAGAACAATTGGATCATCACGCAGACCGCAGAGCTCTGGAAGATTCCCGTGAGCTACCCGCTCGGATCGGTTCAGGACGGGGATCCCGGTGTCCTGCGGAACAACATCAGTGCCTACCCGGAGATCCACGATCTCGGCTATCACCACTTCGGCGACCCGGTCGTCTTCCGCTACGGGACACGCGACTACCTGTTCGTTCCGATCGAGAACGACGAGATCTTCCTTCCCGGAGCCGTGGCGGTGTTCCGCGCCATCGACCTGCATTACCTCGACTATGCCGTGCTCGGCGTCCAGATCTACGACGCCGGGTGGTGCGCGGTCGACGACGACGGCTACCTCTACTCCTCACGGCAGCACGCGAGCTCGATCTACCGCTACGCCGTCGACTGGGAGCTCCTGAGGACGAGTGACACTCTTGACCTCACCTACCTCGAGGAAATCCCCCTCTACGACGAGAGTGGATCGACTCGCCTCGATCTCGTCACCATGCAGGGTGGTGAGTTCGCCCCGGGGAGCAAGCTCCTCTACCTTCTGAGTGGCTTTCATGACGACAGCCCCGCGGAGCATATCAGTGAAGGAATCCACGTCATGGACACGACGACCTGGCGTCGGGTGGCACACTCCACGAACGGATACGGCTACTTCAACTACGACTACACGTCGGTGTGGGACGGCGAACCGGAAGGACTGACCGTCTGGGATCTGGACGACGGTCGCGCTCCGAACATCAGCGGCCAACTCCATGTGTTCATGCTCGACAACGAGATCTTCGACGACC
Source organism: Candidatus Eiseniibacteriota bacterium (assembly GCA_020431745.1). Classification (GTDB taxonomy): domain Bacteria; phylum Eisenbacteria; class RBG-16-71-46; order CAIMUX01; family CAIMUX01; genus JAGQHR01. Next base: position 3,013 of record JAGQHR010000075.1, on the reverse strand, counting down.
TCGATCTCTACCACTACACGAACGTCTGGCGCGTCGACGCGAGCAGCCCATGCTCCCAAGGGGAGCCGACCTGCCCGTTCCGCACGGTGACCGCGGCCCGCAACGTCATCTTTCCGGGGTCCGAAATGCGCATTTCGGCGGGTGTCTATCCGGAGAACCTGTCGATCTCGACCCCGATCCGGATGACGGCGACGAACGGAACGGTCCGGATCGGAAACTGAGCGGGGTCTCGACCCCAGGCTCAGTCCGCGGTACGGGCGATCAAACGCCGTAGCGCTGCCCGGAGCTTTCGATGCCGATCGAATCGGTGGACGAACTCGGACTCCCGTCGTCCCCCCTTGGCCCGGATGACCTCGACCAGGGCGCGTTTCTCGGCCCGACTCCAACGGTCGAGGCCGGGTAGCACCGTGACCAGCGGCGCCCACCGATCCCACGCTCGCCGTTCCCCCGGACTCGAGCCGACCACACCGGCCCGACGCCCCCGTGACGGCGCGATTCCCAGTCGCGCCGCGGCTTCGAGACGGCACGCCTCCAGGGCGGCCTCGCGATCGCTGCCGAAACGGCGCGCCATCTCCCGGGTCACCGCGAGGCCCGCGTTGGCCAGCGGTAGGATTCCGATGACATCCTCACGCGAGGGACCGTCGTAGTAGTAGACGTTCTCCTCCGCCAGAGTGCGCAGCGTAGAGGGGCTGGAACGATGGCGGGGATCGTGACGGATCTTTCGGAGCTCGGAGCGCATCAGCGAGAGGACCGCGCGGTCGCGTGCGCGGAAACCGAGCTTTTGATAGAACCACCAGGCTCCCGAGGCGAGACCCTCGTCGTTGCCGTGTCCGCCCAGCTGGTAGGGAAAGATCGTGAAGGCATCGACGTGGAAAAGGTGCCGGACGGTGGCGAGCACTCTCCCGTAGATATGAGCCGCCTCGCCCCCCCGATACGTGTCGAAGACGTTGTAGGCGATCTCGGCCGAGCCGTAGAGCGCGCTGTTCAGGACGTAGCCGATCGGCACACCGTTCTTGAGCGTGAGGAATCCGTAGACGGCCTCGAGCAGGAGGCGTCTTTCCGGAACGGCGCCGATGACGGCGAAGGACAAACCGTCCTCCCATTCGACCAGCCGCACATCGCGAGGATCGCCGTAGGCAAAGACGTCGAGATCACGGCTGCGCGTCGCCATGGCGATGCGGGCCTGATCGATCAGTTGCTCGCCCTTGCTCACGCTCATCGGGCGCACCGACAGCGGGCGATGGTGGATTGCGGTGGCGAGGTCGGGGCGAGCCCCCGACAAATCAGCTCGCTGCCAGTGAACACGCCGGACCGGAACCCCGGCGGCGGTGCGGGACGGGGTATCGCGGCCGGGCTTCAGCCGAATGGTGATTCCGGAGTCCTCGAAGAGAAGCTGACGGATCTCCGCGCTGGCGGGCAAAGCCGCAAAGCGCCGGATGAGAAAGGAGGCGTCGCTCTCGTGCGGCCCCGCCAGCTCCCGAACCCACGCATCGAGGTCGAACGCCCATTCGTCGAGCGCCGGAATCTCCGCTTCGAGGACCAGCATCGGAAGGAGATGTTCGACCAGCTGCGGTTGCTCGATCTCGCTCCAGTCTACCTTGAGCTGCTTGGGCCAGCGACGGGCCAGCCACTCCGCAGTCGGTGCGTAGAAGGAATAGACGATCGGAGTGCCAGCGATTCCGGAGTCCTGGAGCGCATCCGCGTGGGCCTGCAGGTCCTCCCGCCGATGGAAAGTGCGAAGCATCCGCTCCACCTGCGCGAGCACCGCGGGTCCGTCCGGATAGGCACGGAGAAAGCAGAGCGCTTCGTGCAGTCGGAGGACCGCGTCGGCCGAGCGGAGACGCGTCTTTTGGAGCTGCCGCAGGAGGGCGAGCTTGCGCTCCGCATGCCGTCCTCCGAAGGCGTGATGGATCGACTCGAGATCGCGGAGCAGATGACCCGGAGCGGGATTCATGGAGGCGGAGTCTACCTCCCCACCGCCGCAAACGGAACAGGCCCCGAGGCCCAGTGGATCGGATTTCCGCCCCGCGCACGGGCAGGCTCCGGATCACGCCGGCTCGAACTCGGCCTCGGTCGCGATATAGTCGACGTAGCGGAAGTCCCGGATGTCCTGGACCTTGCCGTCTTGGAACTCGAGCAGGATGAAGTACGAGGGTCTCTCGGCGCCATGCAGATGCGCCGAGAGGGCGAGTCTTTCCTCCAGGCGAACCACGCGCAGCGAGACGTCTTCCTTGGCATAGCGGGTGAAGTACATCCCGACGTCCTTGCCGCGTCGCTTGGACCTCGACACCAGGTCGAGTCGGCAGTCGTCACCGACCATGGCGCGAACCCCGTCCCAGTCCCGGGCATTGAAGAGCGTGGCGTAGCGGTCGAGGTCACTTCGACCGGCGCGTGACGCGGCCGCTTCCCTCGCTGTTTCCCCGCGCAGGTTTGCGCGACCTCGCACGAGGGCCGCTTTCACTGCCGCTACGGTGGTTTCCATCGTCTCGGCGGTCTCTTCGAGGGAGTGACCGAGGACGTCCTTCAAGATGACGGCGCTCCTTTGGAGCACGGGCAAGACCAGAAACCGCGCGAGCACGGCCCGAACCGCGACCGGATCGGGCGCTTCGTCGAACCCCGCAATATCGGACAGATCGGAGTGCACATCGGTGAGCCGCTGACCGTGACTCTTCAAGAAATCCACCGCCGTGTTGTGCGCGATTCGAAAGAGCCATGGCCTGAGATTCGGAACCTCCGAGCTCAGTCCCAACGTGTAGAACGCCTTGGCCAGGGTGTCCTGAACGATGTCCTCACCCTCGATCACGGACCCGGTCAGCCGCGCACAATAGCGATGAAGCTCGGGACGAAGGTCTGCGACGATCGCCAGGAACTCCTCTCGGGCGCGGGCGACGGTGGCGTGGGTTTCTGGAGTCACCAGCGGAAGCTACCAAATCCCGAGATCACCCCGCAAACACCCGGTGGGAACCGATTTCCTCCAGCTCGAAGGTGATGGGCGGGTCGTCGCATCGTTCCT
>JAGQHR010000756.1 GCA_020431745.1 Candidatus Eiseniibacteriota bacterium | reverse complement strand
CCCGGATGGGTCCCACGCGGTTGCGACGGGTCCCACGCGACAAGGTCTCAGGGGGAAACGAGGCATCATGACGATCGAAGGTGCGAATCCGGGAGTCCTGTGCGGTGCGCTGGGAGCATTCCTCCTCCTGACTCTGGCGACATCCACGGTGCGGGCGGACGATGAGGTCCTCGATCGCGTGCGATCCCGTCTCGAAGCGGCCCGGGAGCGAGTGCGTGCAACCGAATCGGCGCCTCCGTCCCCGGAACGGGCCGAGCTCCTCCTGAGTTGTGGCGATGCGGCAGGAGCGGCGGCGGCCGCGCGTGCCTGTGCTCCCGGCGCCGAGGATCTCGCCTTGACGCCGCGGTTGCAGCGCATCGTCCTCCGCGCGTCGATGCGGCTGCACGACTATCCCAACGCTGCACCGCTCGCCGCACGGCTGCGGGAGCCGGACCGCATCGACGATCCGGAAGACCGGGCCCTGATCTACGAGTGGGCGTTCGCGACCGGAGATCGGGCCTCGGTGCAGGATTGGGCGGGGAATCGGATCGAGGAGTCGACGGCGGACGCGACGGACCGGGTGGCAGCGGGAACGATCCGGCTGGATCTCCATGATCCCGACGGGGCCGAGACCCTGTTTCGGGCGGCTCTCGAGCAGGCCGGAACGGCTCGCCAACGCATGGAAGCCTGGATCGGCCTGGCCAAAGTGGCCCAGAAGCGACAAGACTGGGACGGCTCCCTGGAGCTGCTGACGAGCGCGGTGGCGGAGGACGTTTTGGATCCGGGTCCGCTCCTGGCGCTCGTCGAAACCCGGATCCGTCGGGGCGAGACCGACGCCGCGACAGCGGCGACCGAGCTCGCGCTCGAGCTGGATCCCTACAGCGAGACCGCGCACTACATGTTGGGGAACGGCTACGCGCGAAAGAACTACACGCAGCTCTACGCGGCCTACCCCGGGCAGTTCGCCGACGGAGCCGGCAGAGACACCCTGGCGGTGGCCGATTCCCTCTTTGCGCTGGGACGGTTCCACGAGGCACGCCAGACCTATCTCGCTCTGTCGAAAGCCCATCCGGCTTGGGCCGACGTCCGGGCTCATCTGGGATCGCTCGATTTTTCCGAGGCCCGCTACGACTCCGCGCTCACGATGTTCCAGTCCTCGCTCCGGCTTTGTCCGGAGTACGGCCGCGCCCATCACGGGATCGCGAAGTCGCTGGAAAAGCTGCGGGTCGCCTTCGACATCCACACCGCCGATGACCAGCGCGAGTTCGCCGCAACGCCGTTTCCGGACGTGCCGAACATCGAGAAGTTCGTCGTCAACTGGCAGTCGCTCTCACCGCGTCATCAGAAGCGCGTTGCCCTGTCGATCCAACCATGGCAGCGCTTCCTGCCCGTCCTGATCGCAGGCGGCCACACCTACTACATCAAGCCGATCCACGAGCTCCTCTCCGAGACACCCGGGCAGGAGACCCTGAGGGACCAACGGATCAGCTACGACTCCCGACTGTGGGACGACGTACGCGGCTGCGGCGGCTATCACACCGTGACCGGGATCGAGGACGTCGAACGCACGATCTTCCACAACTACGACACGGTCCTGCACGAGCTGACCCACCAGGTGCACGGCGTGATGCCCCCGGACGTGGCCCGGGAGATCGAAGAGCTCTACCGCCAGACCAAGGAGCGCGACGCGGGAACCGGCAACGCGTTCCTGAGCCGCTACGCGGGCGGCAGCGTCTGGGAGTACTTCGCGGAGGGCGCCAATGCGCTGAGCCATCCCCGACGGGACGAGTTCGATCGCCAGGAGATCGTGCAGGAGCGGCTGCTCTCGATCGATCCCGAGCTGGCGCGGATGGTCGAGCGACTGGAGACGGAGTACCCGCTGGAGCCGTGCTACCCGATCACGTACGCCAACCGCGGCAACGATGCCCTGGAGCGGGGCCGACCGGACGACGCGGTGACCTACTACCAGCAGGCGCTCGACCTGGAACCGGACGAACCGAACGCCTTGGCCTCGATGGTCTACGCTTTGGAGGTCGGTGATCGGATGAACGAAGCGGCCGAGCTGGGAGCGGTCGCCCCCTACCGCCATCCCGAAGACGGCACGCTCGCGGTGCGGCGCGCCAGCACCGAGTGGCATGCCGGGGCTCCGCTGGCCGACGTCCTCGCCCGACTGGAAGCAGGCCGGCCCAAGATTCGCGAGGCGGATCTGCCGATGGTCGATCTGGAGATCGGTCGTCTGCGCTGGGTCCTCGGTGACGGCGCAGGCTCTTTGGATGCCTACCGGCGCGCACTCGCGGTGCAGTCGGACATGCCCGAAGCGATCTGGGGCGCGGCCATGGCTCAGGCGTTGGCCGGAGAGTGGAACGGCGCGTGGGCCGACTACGACCGCGCGGTGCGCTCGCGGACCGGGCTCGTGGAGCTCCGGTGCGATTTCGCCCTCGACCTGCTGCGGGCCGGCGAGATGGAGCGAGCAGCGGAG
>JAGQHR010000755.1 GCA_020431745.1 Candidatus Eiseniibacteriota bacterium | reverse complement strand
GCCGTTGCGCGCTCCCGCAGCGGGACTGCTGCTCGGCAGTCGTCGTTGTTCGGTCCCGGGCCGGGACTGCTGCTCGGCAGTCACCGGCGTTCGGTCCCGGGCCGGGACTGCTGCCGCGCAGTCGCCAGCGTTCGGTCCCGGAGCGGGACTGCTGCTCGGCAGTCACGGGCGTTCGGTCCCGGAGCGGGACTGCTGCCGCGCAGTCGCCAGCGTTCGGTCCCGGAGTGGGACTGCTGCCGCGCAGTCGCCAGCGTTCGGTCCCGGAGCGGGGCTACTCTCCGCCGTTGCCGGAGCCGCCCTTTCCGTCCACCGAGTAGGTCAGGCTGCGCGAAACGGAGTCCAACGGCTTGCCGTCGACCTCGACGTATCCGCCCGCGGGCAGATAGTTGAGGGGCTCACCCTTCATCCCGGGGAGCTTCACGTCCCGGCCCCGCGAGAAGGTGATGCGGTCGGCGTCGAGATGGCCGAAGAAGAACTCCGCCTTTTCCGGATGCTTGTCCGCCTCGGAGATGTCCACCGGTACCCAACCCTTGGAGCCCGCATCGTAGAACCAGGCCCAGCAGTGATAGCCGCCGACCTTGTTGACCTCGCCGTCGGGAGTGGTCGGATAGCCCATCTCGAAGACCGTGGGCACGTCCTCCGAGCGGGACAGCGACATGAACAGCGAGTGGAAGTCGGTGCAGTTGCCCTTCTTCACGTCGCACGCGCGCTCGGAGTCGCCGTGTCCCCAGCCGGGCGCGGTCTTGTCGTACGTCATCAGTCCGAGGACGTAGTCATAACGAGCGCGGGCGTTGTTCGGCAGCGAGTCCGCGATCGCATGCATGCGCGGGCTGAGCGAAACGAGCGCCTCCTTGCGCAGGTAGAGCTTGCGATCGGCGTCGGTCAGCGTCGCCGCCTTCGGTCCGGTGATCGGCAGACGGTGCACCTGGGCGCCGAGCGACACCGAGAAGCTCGCGGGCGGATTGGGAACGGTCACCTCCACGACCTGATTGTGGAAGTCGGGATCCTGCACCGTCGTCCACTTGTACGGCGTGTCGACCGTGAGGCCCTTGACCTGCTGCTCGTCCAGCTCCTGCGGAACGGCGATCCAGACCTTGGCTTCCTTGGCTCCCTCGGGCACGTCCTTGACATCGACCGACCAGTGAACATCGAAGTCGCGTCCTTCGGAAGCGGTGGCCGTGTTCGATCCGGGGAGCAGCGTCCAGGCCAGGACGAAGCAGAAGCCGAGGAGTCGGATCCCGATCGAACGAGCCGGGCTCATGCCTGGGTGAAGGGTCACTCTCATGAACGATTCTCCTTTGTTGATGCGGGACGGTCGTGAGGCCGTCCGCGGGTCGATCGTCCGTGGACGTTGCCTGCCCCGGGCGCCGTCCACGGTGACATCGGTTTCCGAATTTGGGAAAGACTGCTAGAGACTGAACGTGGCATGGGCATCGAAACGATTGGCCGTGCCCTCGCCGGTGACATCCGCGTCGCCCGTCTCGTACTCGGTCTTCCAGTTGACGTACTCCAAAGCGAGCTGGACGCGCTTCCAGGGCTTGTACTTCACGACCCCGAAGATCGTCTGATTGAGCGTCCGGCCTCCGACGGGAAGATCCTCGTCCTTCGGATTGTCCAGCGATCCACCGGCCGCGAGCGTGACCTTGGGCGAAGCCTGGAACGTGACGTTGGCCCAACCGCCCGTCGACGCGATGGGATCGCCGGTCGCGAAGTTCACCGCCTGTCCGATTCCTCCGCGCACGTCCGCGAGATTCTCGCCGGTCCAGGCTTCCGCCTCCAGCGTCGCCTTGCCGCCCAACGGAACCGAGAGATCGAGTCCGGCGCTCCAGCTAGTGATGTCCTCGTGCGCCGGCAGCGCCGCCGCCACCGAGTCGCCGAGCTGCTTGGTCGCCCAGTGTCCGGAGACGCCGGCCTTGAGCTTGCCCTGTCCCATCGGCTGTTGGATTCCCAGCCGACCCTCCAGCATCGGCGCGGCGGCGTCGAGCCCGTCCATCACGCCGTTTCCGTCGAGGTCCGCGTTGTCGATGGCGCCCGCCATCGCGATCCCGGCCGCGAGCTCGATCTGGCCCTCTCCGCCCATCGCCGGATGGAGTGCGACCCGTGCCTGCGGGCGCCGATCCCCGAGGTTCCCTGCGTTCCACATCAGACCGTCGTTGTTGGCGGCCGGGTAGAGCGGAGAAAAGAGGTCCCAGGTCTGACCGATCAGAAAGCTCGCCTGACCCCGATCGATCTGGAAGAAAGCATGACGCATCCGCGGAGTTTCCCGCGATTCGCTTCCTCCGTTCTGGAAGTCGATCTCCACGGTCAGGCTCCCGGTGGTCTTCTCGTCGAGGACGATGCCCTTCATCCGTGCTCCCAGGCGGGAGAGGCGCGGGTGAATGGTCATGCGTGCGTCGTTCTCGTTCGCATCCGACTCGCGCAGCACCCACCCGGGAAACTGGTCGTTCGACATTGCGGAATCGTC
>JAGQHR010000754.1 GCA_020431745.1 Candidatus Eiseniibacteriota bacterium | reverse complement strand
GAGCCGGGCGACGAACTCGTCGTTGGGCGCGGTTGGGAACACGGACGAGGAGGGGATCGAGATCTTGCTGTTCTTCTGCTTGCCGACCAGGACGACCTCGTCGCCCACGGCCACGTCGGGAATATGGCTGACATCGATCATGCAGGCGTTCATGTTGACCAGACCGATGATGGGCGCTTTGCGTCCGCGGACCAGGATCTGTCCCCGATTGGAGAGGTCCCTCGGCATCCCGTTGCCGTAGCCGACCGGCAGGACCGCCACCATCATGTCCCGCGGCGCCTGATAGGCGGTGCCGTACCCGACGAACTCGTCCTCGGCGACGTGCTTCAGATGCATCACGTTCGTCTTCCAGCTCAGGACGCGGTGGAGGCCGGGGCGATCCCCGATCTGCGAACGAACCAAGGTCGCGATGTCCGGGCTGGGCCACAACCCGTACTGCGCCGTTCCCACCCGCACCAGATCCATCACCGTCTCGGGAAAGGCCAGTGCCGCAGCGCTACATGCGGTGTGACGAATGCGGGGCAGACAACGCACCGCTTTGAGCCGGCGCGTCAGCTCGTCGAAGCGTTGCATCTGTCGGCGGATGCGGAATTGGTTGGAGAGGCTCTCGATGCCCGCATAGTGCGTGCACAAGCCCACGAACTCCAGCGTATCCCGATGCTTCTTGAAGATGCCGGCCGCGCGCTCGAGCTGGTCCGGGGGCAGGCCCAGTCGGTTCCCGCCGGTCTCGACCTCCAGATGGATCCGAGCCGGTCGACCCAGGTCCCGGGCGACTCGGGCGGCCTCGTGCAAGCGCTCCAGATCGAAGACGTAGAACTCGATGCCGTGCCCGATCACCCAGGGGAGATCCTCGGGATAGAGGATCCCCATGATGAGGATGGTCGACTCCGCGGAGGCGACCTCCAGCACGCAGCTCGCCTCGAAACCGGACGCGACGGAAAAATGGCGCACCCCCAGGCGTTCGGCAAGCCGGACGAAGGGATCGATCCCGTGTCCGTAGGCATTGGCCTTCACGACCGAGGAAAGGATCACCCCCGGCCCGATGCGCTCGCGCAGGAACGCGAGATTCTTCCGCAGCGCGGACTCGCTGAGCTCGATGTGGGAGGAGTGCCGGACCTCCCCGGGGCGGAGCGACGTCGCCGACAGATCGGATGCGATGGTACCGGTAGACACCGGCGGGGAATCTCCCGCCGATTCGCGGGATCCCGAAGAGTTCTGCTGCATGGGGTTCACTCTCTGATTCGGTCGTGGCGGGACATGCCCGCTAGGTCGTGTATTCCGCGTTGATGCGAACGTATTCGTAGGTCAGGTCCGTGGTCAGCATCTTGGCCGAGCAGGTCCCCTGGCCCAGGTCGAGCCGCGCGACCAGGATCTCGTTGCCGAAGATCCGACGTTCTTCCTCGGGACCGATCGGCACGGGCGCACCGTCACGGAACACGTCCACTCCTCCCAGGGTGAGACGGATCCGGGAGGGATCGATGGGCACTCCCGCATTGCCCGCGACCGCGATGATGCGGCCCCAATTGGGATCGCGCCCCGCCACCGCGGTCTTGACCAGGAGCGAGCAGGCAACCGCCTGCGCGACGCGACGTGCGGCGTCCTCGGTTTCCGCACCGGCGATCTCGACCTGGAGCACTTTGGAGACACCCTCCCCGTCGGCGACGATCTGCTCCGCGAGGTTCGCACAGACCCCCGTCAATCCTTCGCGGACAGCGGCGTGCGCCGCGCTCCCGGGCTCGATCGACGCGCCGGGGGTCGGACGCGCCAGCACGAGCACGGCGTCGTTGGTACTGGTGTCCCCGTCCACGGAGATTCGATGAAAGGACCGATCCGTCGCTTCGGTGAGCATCGACCGCAGCACCGCCGGATCGATCTTCGCGTCGATCGCGACGACCGCGAGCATCGTCGCCATGTTCGGATGGATCATCCCCGATCCCTTCGCGACTCCGCCGATGTGGATCGGACATCTCCCCGGTGGAGACACGCGCACGGCCGCAGTCTTGGTCCGGGTGTCGGTCGTGAGGATCGCCCGCGCCACCGGGGCTTCGTCATCCGCGGAGAGAACGGCCGCGGCGGCATCGATCCCCCCCAGGACCCGGTCCACCGGCAGGGGAACGCCGATGACGCCGGTCGAGAGCACGAGCGCCGGTCCCCCGCATCGCTCTTCCGTCCGGACCCGCATCGCGGCGGCGGCCTCCCAGCCCTGCTCCCCGGTCAGCGCGTTGGCGTTGCCGGCGTTGATCACGATCGAACGCGCCCGGGGATCGTCCACGATCGCCTGCCGCGTCAGGACGACCGGAGCCGCCGGAACCGCGTTGCGCGTGAAGACGCCCGCCACCGCGCAGACGCGATCCGCGACGAAGAGCGCGAGGTCTTCCCGATCCTCGTCGTACAGTCCGCAGCACGTCGCGCCGCCGCGCATCCCCGGAACGGCCAGCACTCCGCCCGCGATCGGCTCGATCGCG
>JAGQHR010000753.1 GCA_020431745.1 Candidatus Eiseniibacteriota bacterium | reverse complement strand
CGCCGGGCGCCGGCAGTGGGTCAGTCAATCGGACTGACCCACTGCCCGGTCCCGCCGCTTGTCAGCCCTCCCCCCGATCCGGCACACTCCTGGTTTCCCGTTCCCGAGGCCAGTGTCGGCTCGGGCCGATCAGGAGGCGAAACCACCATGTCGAAGATCGAACCCACGGCGGTCGCGGCCGCCCTGGCCGGCGCGGTGCCGGCCGGATCCGAGATCCTCATCCAAGGATGGGTCCGGACGCGTCGCGATTCCAAAGCCGGGTTGTCCTTTCTCCACGTCCACGACGGATCCAGCTTCGATCCCATCCAGGTGGTCGCCACCAATGCGCTGCCCAATTACGAGAGCGAGATCCAGAAGATCCCGAGCCACGCGGCCGTCGAATGCCGGGGCACGCTCGTCGAATCCCAGGGCAAGGGCCAGAAGTTCGAGATCCAGGCCTCCGACGTCCAGGTCGTCGGGTGGGTCGAGGATCCCGACACCTATCCGATCTCGCCCAAGCGGCACAGCTTCGAGTATCTCCGGGAAGTCGCGCACCTGCGGCCGCGCACCAACACGATCGGCGCGATGACGCGCGTGCGCAACTGCCTGGCCCAGGCGATCCACCGCTTCTTTCACGAGAACGGCTTCTACTGGATCCACACGCCGATCATCACAGCGAGCGATGCGGAAGGTGCGGGACAGATGTTCCGCGTCTCGACGCTGGACATGGCGAACTTGCCGCGCACCGAGGACGGCGCGATCGACTATGGCAAGGACTTCTTTGGCCGTGAAGCGCACCTCACGGTGTCGGGGCAGCTCAACGTCGAGTGCTACTGCCTGGCGCTGAGCAAGGTCTACACCTTCGGTCCCACCTTCCGGGCCGAGAACTCCAACACGCCGCGCCATCTCGCGGAGTTCTGGATGGTCGAGCCGGAGATCGCCTTCGCCGACCTTTCCAAAGACGCCGATCTCGCCGAGGCGATGCTGAAGTACTGTTTCAAGGCGGTGTTGGACGAACGGCCGGACGACATGGCGTTCTTCGCGCAGCGGATCGAGCCGACCGCGATCTCGCGTCTGGAAGCGTTGGTGGGCGCCACCTTCGCGCGCATGACCTATACGGAGGCGATCGATGCCCTCCAGAAGTCCGGTCGCGGTTTCGAGTTCGCTCCCCACTGGGGCGTGGACATCCAGACCGAGCACGAACGCTATCTCTCCGAGGAGTACGTCAAGCGCCCCGTCATCGTCATGGACTATCCGAAGGACATCAAAGCGTTCTACATGCGGATGAACGACGACGGCAAGACGGTGGCAGCGATGGACGTGCTCGCTCCCGGGATCGGCGAGATCATCGGCGGATCCCAGCGCGAGGAACGCCTGGACATGCTGGACAAGCGGGTCGCGGAGATGGGGCTCGACGGTCACGACTACTGGTGGTACCGCGACCTGCGCCGGTACGGCACCGTGCCGCACGCAGGTTTCGGGCTGGGCTTCGAACGACTCGTCCTCTACGCGACCGGACTGACCAACATCCGGGACGTGATCCCGTTTCCGCGCACGCCCAAGAGCGCGGAGTTCTGATCGTGGCGGGGCCGTCCGCGGGCGCGGTGCGGATCGAGCGGATTCACACGCTCGATCACGCACGGTTGCGTCCGTTGGTCGAGCGGAGCCTGGCCGAAGACTACCGGATGCTTCATCGCCTGGAAGACGAGTGGAAAGCGGGCACCAATCGATTCGACCGCGAAGGCGAGGCTCTCTTCGTCGCCCTGATCAGTGAATCGGCCGGTCTTTCCAGGGCGACCGAGCCCAGTGCGACCGGGGCCAGCGACGCGGCCGAGGCCACGGCGACCGAGCCCAGTGAGACCGGGGCCAGCGTTGCGACCGACGCCGGCGCGACCGAAGTCGGCGCCCCTGCCGGGATGACTCCGGTGCGGTGGCTCGGCATTGCCGGGATCAATAAGGATCCCTACACGGACGTGGAAGGTCGCGGCCGGCTCCGGCATCTCTACGTGCTGCCCGAGGTCCGCAAGCACGGGATCGGTCGACAGCTCGTCGACGTGGTGCTGAATCACGCACGCGGCCGGTTCCGGGAGGTCGTGCTGCGAACGACGCCCACCGCCAAGCTCTTCTACGAGCACCTCGGTTTCCGTACCGTCGAGGGGGCGCCGCATCACACGCACGAGCTTCCGCTGCCGGACACGATGGAGGAAGGGCGCCGCCGATCGGGCGTGCCGCACGGGGTGCCGCCCCAGCTCCTCATGAGCGAGAGCTGGATGGACACCATGATCCGCGATGCCGGCGAGCGGGGAGAGCTCGCGAACCTTCCGGGGAAGGGCAAGCCGCTGACCGGACTGAACGACGATCCGGACTGGTGGATCAAGGACAAGCTACGGCGCGAGGGTGTCTCCATCGTCCCTCCGACGATGCTGCTCCGTCAGGAGGTCGCGCGATTCCGCGAGGAGATGCCGCGTCTGCGGACGGAAGAGCAGG
>JAGQHR010000752.1 GCA_020431745.1 Candidatus Eiseniibacteriota bacterium | reverse complement strand
CTCTTCACGATCGATACCGGGACGGCGGTGTGCTCCGTGATCGGGGATGTCGGCGACGGCCTCGACCTCTCGGCGATGGCGTTCGACTCCTCCGGCGATCTGTGGATGGTCGACTCGTTCGGCCCGCGACTGATCCAAATCGACAAGTTCACGGCGGCGATCCTCGATTCGAAGCCGCTCGGCCCGATCAATCAGGAGATCGGTGGACTCGCGTTCCGTCCGTCCGATGGAACGCTGTTCCATGCCGCGGGACTGGCTTCGATGCTCTACACGATCGACACCGGCACCGGCACACCGAGCGTGATCGGACCGATCTCCGTGCCCGGCGGTATCTGGGGCCTGACCTTCACCCAGGATCCGGTGCCGACCATCGACACCACCTGGGGCAAGGTGAAAGCGAGCTTCCGAAGGCCCTAGCGACGCGATCCGACACCGCACCGGCATCCGGTTTGCCTTTCGAGGGGGGCGCGTCGGACGGTGGATCCGCCCGCGCGGGTTCGCCTTCCCTCACGGGAGATAGCGGTCGCAGAGCTTGGAGAACGATGCGAGCTGCATCTGCACCCAGGCCCGGTCGCGGCCCAGTTCCTCCGCCATCCAACGCGCGACGGGCTCTGCCGCGATTCGGGCCGCACCGGCATCCACGAAGAGCAGGCGAATTCGCCGGGCCAGGACATCCTCCACCGTTCGGGCCATCTGATGACGCACGGCGTGGCGGACCGACGCTTCGATCGTCGATGGATCCCAGCCCGTGGAGATCTCCGGAATGGCGACCACCGGAGTGAAGATCGGATCCAGACGAAGGTGAGCGGTGCGACACGGCCGGGACGGCAGCCCCCCGACCGTCGCTGCCCGATCGACGGTCTGCTCCGCCATCAGTCGATACGTGGTCCACTTTCCGCCCGCGATAGTGACCAACCCGGTGGCCGAAACCTCGATCGCATGCTCCCGCGACAACGCGCGGGTCGATCGGGCAGCCGCGCCGCCTCCCATGCGATCCGGCGCAGCAGCGTCCCCACCCGCACCGCGACCCGTATCCCGCAGCAGAGGACGCAGCCCCGAAAAGACGCTCGTGATGTCGGCGCGGGTGATGTTCCTCCTCGCGACCGCGGAGATCTGCGCGAGCAGGAACTCGATCTCCTCGGAAGTCGGATGGGGATCGGCGTCCACTGTCTCGACTGCGATCTCGGTGGTCCCGACGAGAGTCCGTCCCATCCAGGGAATCGCGAAGAGCACGCGTCCATCCGGAGTCTCGGGCAACAGCAGCGCGTCCTCGGATCCCGAGAAGACGGACGCGATCACGAGATGGCTCCCGCGACTCGACACGAGACGCGGGTGGGCGCCCGGGTCGTCGAGCCTGCGCAGCTGATCCGAGAAAACGCCGGTCGCGTTTACGACCGCCCGTGCCGTCGCCTCGGTCTCGTCCCCGACCTCGAGATCCCGGACCAGCACACCCGTCACCTGCCCCTGGGCGTGGAGGAGCCGGGCGACGCGCGCATAGTTCAGCGCCGTCCCCCCGGCAGCAACGAAACGATCCGCCAGACGCAACGCGAGAGCGGCATCGTCGAACCGGGCGTCGAAGAACGCGACAGCGCCCGACCGACCCTCGACGGCGAGGTCCGGCAGTGCGCGGGACAGCTCCGCGACGCTCATTCTCCGGGAATGCGGCAGTGCCTCTCCGGCCCCGGTGGACCGCCGGGGCAACCGAGCGAGGGCATCGTAGATCGCGAGTCCGGAACGGTAGTACCAACCGCGCCACCGACTCCCGACCGGGATCACGAACCGTTGCGGTCGCACCAGATCCGGTGCATTCCGCAGCAGCAGCGCACGCTCCGCCAAAGCCTGCCGAACGAGCGCGAGATGTCCCTGCGGCAGGTACCGGACACCCCCATGGATCAGCTTGGTGCTCCGCGACGAGGTCGCGGCCGCGAAGTCCGTCTGTTCCAACAGGAGGGTGCGATACCCGCGCGTTTGCGCGTCGAGCGCCACCCCCAAGCCGGTGGCGCCCCCGCCGATCACGACGACGTCCCACGGGCGGGATCGATCGAACAGCGCGGTGCGCGCGAGATCCCGGTTCACGACGCCTCGGAAGCGTTCGTTCCGGAGGGCGGTGCCGACTCCCAATCGCGCGCCCGCGCCACCGCGCGCTTCCACGGCTCTCGCCTCGACGCGATCTGGGAGGCGGAGAGCCGGGGCTCGAACACCCGATCGATCTGCGCGTGGGCTACCAGCTCCTCGGGATCGGCCCAAACCCCGACCGCGAGACCGGCGAGATAGGCGGCTCCCAGCACCGTCGTCTCGAGCTGGCGCGGACGGACCACGGGAACACCCGCGAGATCGGCCTGGATCTGCAGCAGCAAGTCGTTCGCGGCCGCCCCCCCGTCCACGCGCAGCTCGCGGAGAGGAACTCCCGCATCGTTCGCCATCGCTTCGGTGAGATCGACGGACTGATGAGCGATCGCCTCCAGGG
>JAGQHR010000751.1 GCA_020431745.1 Candidatus Eiseniibacteriota bacterium | reverse complement strand
CGAGCTTCAAGCTCGCGCCCTTGCCGCAAGGATCCGCGCGTCTCGAGCTGCGCTTGCCCGCTGAGACCGGTGATCGGATCCTGTGGGACACGTTCCGTGCCTTCTGGCATTCTCCGTGGCCGTTGGTGTCCGCGGTGGCGATCGCGGACGGGGATCCTCCGTCCGTGGCACACGCATCTTTGACGTTCGAGGGCGATCCGGAGCTCCTGGCCTCTCGTCGGGACGCCGCGCTGGACCTGGCGCATCGCCACGGAGTGCGCGACGCGACATGGACTCCGGCCCCCGAGACCGGCATGGACAGGAGATCGGATACACGGACGGCCCCGAGTACCGATCGGGAACGATGGCCGTGCTGGAGAGCTCGGCTGCACTATCCCCCGGACGCGTACCCAGCGCTTGGAGTCATGCTGGAACGTGAATCGCAGTCCTCGGGGACGTTCCGGAGGATTTCATTGCTGGGCAGCGGCGTCACCTGGCTCTCCTGGCGCGAAGACCCGGGACGTGCCGCCGTCGTCGCGATCTTGCGTGCCGTCGCAAGCCTCGGAGGGTTCGGCGTCATCGAGCGCTCGCCGTTCGAACCGAGCCGGGAGCGACCGCATGCCGTCGCGGACCCCATCGACACGAATCGAACGAACGCGACGGATGCGGCCGGCAACGCCGAAAGCTCTCTCGGCACCGGATTTGATTCGCTGCAACGGCGCATCGTCGCAGGACTCAATCCCCGCGGAACGATCCAGCCCGGCATTCCCTTGGTGACGGAGCCCATCCCGTGACCGGGTTCTCTTCGAACGACCGCGCGAAGGGAACCGCCGGCGGAAGCCACACCCTTGCGGCAAAGCTCTCCGAGATGAAAGCGGAGCTCGACTCCTGCGTGCATTGCGGATTCTGCCTGCCCACCTGCCCCACCTATGCCGAGCTCGGAACCGAGATGGATTCGCCGCGCGGACGCCTCTACCTCATCCGCGCATTGCAGGAGGCGCGGATCGATCCGACGCCGACGGTGCTGCGCCACCTGGACCGCTGCCTCGACTGCCGCGCATGCGAAACCGCCTGTCCCTCCGGCGTGCCCTACGGCCGGATCCTGGGGCATGCCCGCCACGTGCTGGAGCCGCACCGTTCCCGATCGACCGCGGAACGCGTGATCCGATGGCTGGCCTTCACGCAGCTGCTGCCACATCGACGGAGGCTTTCGATCGCACGACGACTCCTCGGTGCGATGGAGAAGACGGGATGGGCCGATCCCGACGCGGCCTGGATGCGGATGCTCCCCGATTCATGGCGACGCGCCCGGACGCTCGCTCCCCCCGTCGTCGATTCCCCGATCACGGGAAGCCACACACGTCGATACGATCCTCCGGGAGAGCCGCGCGGAGTGGTCGGATTCTTCACCGGCTGCGTCATGGATCAAACGATGGGAGACACGCATCGTGCCACGGTTCGTCTGTTGGTTCGGCACGGATACTCGGTGGTCATTCCCTCGGACCAAACCTGCTGCGGCGCTCTGCACGCGCACAACGGGGATGCCTCGTCCGCACGGGACCTCGTGATGAAGAACGCTCGCGCGTTCCGGGCCGCCGGCGTCGAGCGAATCATCCTGAACTCGGCAGGATGCGGCGCGCACCTGCGGGAAAGCGACGGCGCGGGGGAGGATGCGCGCTGGCTGGCCGAGCGCGCGGTCGACTTCACGGTCTTTCTCGTCGAGATCGGATTCCAGCCGCCGACGTCCGCCGCGGGAGGCGATCCGCCCACCTTACCGCTCACTGCGCTCGCGTCCGAGGAGGCATCCGAACCTTCGCGCGAGCCAGCGATGCCGAGGCGGATCGTCTACGACGCGCCGTGCCATCTCCATCACGCCCAGAAGGTCGTCGATGCACCGCTCTCCCTCCTCCGCATGGTGCCGGGGGTCGAGATCCTCCCGCTGGCGGAGGCGGACATGTGCTGCGGCGCGGCCGGCATCTACAACCTGACCCAGGCGGAACTCTCGGCCCGCCTGCTCGAGCGAAAGGTGACTCACCTCCTGGCGAGCGGCGCCGACACCGTGGTCACCGCGAATCCGGGTTGCCTGCTGCAGCTCCGCGCCGGACTGCGCGGTCGTTCCTCGATGGACGTAGTGCACCTCGCCGACTTCCTCGATTCCTTCTGGGAAACCGCGTAGCTCGCGGCGGCACCGGCAATCGGCTCCCGGGATCCTCCGAGAGTCCGGAACGACCGCGTGCCTTACGACCGGTGGACAGGAACCCGAGGCCGCAGGAACCCCGCGGGCGCGGGAACTCTCGGGCGCCCACCGACCGCAGAGAGGACACATCGGCATTTCGCGGAGCCGGGACACGGAGTAGAGTGCTGGCATTCGTTCCCAGCCGGTGTCGTGCGAAAGGAGCCAGGTCGGAAGACCGCAGGGCCTTATCGACCCACGTCGGAACACAGGAGCCCAGATGACACAGTCTGCTTCCCCGACTTCGCCTCGCGAAT
>JAGQHR010000750.1 GCA_020431745.1 Candidatus Eiseniibacteriota bacterium | reverse complement strand
CTTCATCGTGGGCGTGCCGTTCCTTGCAGTGCCTCCGCCTTTCTTGGCGGCGCCGGTCTTTTTCGCGGCCTGCCTTGCACCGCTTGCCTTGCCCCCCCCTGGGCGGCCGGAGCCGGCCGGTTTCTTTCGGGAGCCGGAGCGACGGCTGGGAGACTGGGACCGCGAATTGACCATGGATTCCTCCGCCCGCGCCCCCCGGGGCCGGGCTGCCGACGCCGATTGTGTGCCGCCATCCGTTCCGCTGAGGCGGGTTCCGACACCCACTCTCTCGCTCCTCGTTCTCGGCCTCAACCCCGGCCTCCTCAACGGGATCGCTGTGATTGAAGTAACTCACTGATTCTGTTACAGATATGTCGAAGCCGGGGTGCTCGGTGCGAGGGCTCGGGCCCGGCCGGGACCGGGGGAGGGCGCCGCGCTTCGATCCGGGGGGCCACGACACGCGGGGATCCCGCGGTCCGGAGGAGGTTGCATACGTGCGCGCGCTCTCGGGTCTCCTGATCACGACGCTTTGCCTGATCGCTCCTGGCGTGCTCGCCTTCGACATCACCGATACGCCGCCCGTGCCGAGCGGCGCGAGGCCGCGCTTCCTGGTCGGTGCCGCCAGCCGCATCGCGCCCACCGGCGCCGAGGTACAGCTCGCGTTCCGCGTCCCCTACGCCGAGCTCACGTTCACGCCGATGGTCGACGACAGTGACGCGCTCCTCGCACAGTTCGACCTCACGATGGTCCTCAACGAGGGCAGACGCCAAATCGGGGGCGACCTCTGGCACGAGACGGTGCGGGCGACTCCCGAGCAGAGCAAGTCGCGGGACGAGTACTTCGAGAAGGTCGTCACCATTCCCGCGGAGTCCGGTCGTCTCCGTGCCAGCGTTACCATGAACGAGCGGCAGACCGGTCGGGGCAGCTTCGCGGAATGGGAGCTGGAAGTGCCGAACTACCGGGACGAGCGCCTCAGCATTTCGTCTCTGTGGCCCGGCACCTGTCGCGACGACTTCACCCAGTCCCCGCAGTTTCCACCCGTCGGCTGGCGCCTCGATCCCCGGTTCGGCGATGGGCTGGCCACGACCTGCATCATGGGGGAGATCTATCGGCAACGCGCCGACGCCGACCTCGAAGTAACCTGGAAGCTGCTCGACATACGGCGTGACGCGATTCAGACCGAGCATCTGGTGCTCACCGGAGGACGGCAGGTTCCGTTTTCCATCCATCCCGACCTGGAGTCGCTGTGGCTGGGCACCTACTACTTCGAGATCGAGGTGAAGGACGGGAGCGACAAGGCGCGCCGGCGTTTCGAGTTCCGGATGGACGAGACGATGGTCTCCCCCGAGGGGCACCTCGAGGAAAGCCTTGAGCTGCTCCGGATCATCGCGACCAAGGACGAGATCAACACGATCGAAAGTCTGCCGGAGGGAACGCGAGCGGCCGGTTGGCAACGTTTCTGGGAGGAGCACGATCCCACGCCGGGCACCCCGGAGAACGAGTTCCGGGACGCGTTCTTCCAACGGGTCCGATACGCCAACGAACACTATGGCGTGCTCGAACCGGGCTGGAAGTCGGATCGCGGACGGGTCTACATCAAGTTCGGAGCGCCGGACGAGGTCGAGTCCCGCCCCTCGACCCTGGAGGGCTTGGCGTTCGAGATCTGGACCTATCTCGAGCTGCGCAAGCGGTTCGTCTTCGTCGACTACGACGGGTTCGGGCGCTTCGAGCTCTATCAACCGGGGCGCTCCTGACCCGCCGGACGCGTCCGCCCGCCGCCAGTATCCTCCAGAATCACGCCGGAGGCTCCGATAGCAGGGCAGCGGGCTCGGATGCGCGCGGGTCGGAGGTGAATCGATGAAAGTTTCCGGAAGGGTCGCCGTCATCGGGGTCGGCACGATGGGGGAGGCGATCGTGCGCGGCCTCAAGCGACGCAAGCTCGTTGCGAGCTCGCGACTGCGGGGCACCGTGCGGACCCAGACGCGGGCCAAGGAGCTGAACGAGACCCTCGGGATCCGGATCGGCACCGACAACGCGGAAGCGGTGCGGACGGCCGACGTCGTCGTCTTCTGCCTCAAGCCACAGAACGTGGTGCGGACCATCCAAACGCTCGCACGTTCCCGTTGCTTCGCGCACCAACCCCTCCTCATCTCTATCGCGGCGGGCGTGACCTCGCGGGAGATCGAGGAGGCCGTGGGAGCCCCGTGTCCGGTCATCCGGGCCATGCCCAACACCCCGTGCGCCATCGCTCGGGGGACGACGGTGATTTCGCGGGGGAAGAGCGCACGCGCCTCCCACGTCCGCACGGCCCACGCGATCTTCGATCCGCTGGGGCTGACGCTGGAGCTCGAGGAAAAGCACTTCAACACCGTCACCGGTCTTTCCGGCAGCGGCCCGGCTTTCGGTTATCTGATGATCGAGTCGCTCGCCGACGGCGGAGTGATGATGGGGTTGCCCCGTGCGGTCGCGACCCTGCTCGCGGCCCGCACG
>JAGQHR010000749.1 GCA_020431745.1 Candidatus Eiseniibacteriota bacterium | reverse complement strand
GGATTCGGCGGGCCGGGTCGGGTCACGAACGGATTCGTCTTCTTCAATCTCAAGCCCCGGGGCGAGCGGTCGAAGACGGCCCAACAGATCGTGGGCGAGCTCTTCCCCCGCACCTTCTCGATCCCGGGCGTCCTGGCCTTCCTGGTCAATCCGCCGTCGCTGGGCGGACGGTTCTCGTCCTCCCCCGTCGAGTACGTCCTGGAAGCGGACTCCTACGAAGAGCTGGGGCAGGCCGTCGGGGTCATGATGCAGAAGGGACAGGAGCTGGGATACCTGATCAACCTCGACACGGACCTGCGGCTCAACAAGCCGGAGCTCTCGATCGACATCGACCGCGAACGGGCCGCCCAGCTCGGCGTCTCGGTCACGGAGATCGGCGCCGCGCTCGAATCGCTGCTCGGCGGCCGGGTCGTGACCGACTTCAAGCGCGGATCCAAGCAGTACGACGTCATCGTGCAGATCAACGTGCGCGGCAGCGGCGGACTCGTCCGCCTCGTCAACGTCGTCGACATCAAAGAGGACGTCGCACCGAAGGAGCTCAACCACTTCAATCGGATCCGCTCTGCGACGCTGACGGCCAATCTCGCCCCGGGGGTCAGCCTCGGGCAGGCCCTCGACGACCTCGATGCGATCAAGACGAACAATCTTCCCCCGACCGTCCGGCGTGACCTCAACGGACAGTCGAAGGAGTTCCGGGAATCCAGCTCGAAGCTGGCCTTCATGTTCGTGCTCGCGGTGGCGTTCATCTTCCTGGTGCTGGCCGCGCAGTTCGAGAGCTTCATCCACCCGATCACGATCCTGGTCTCGGTGCCCCTGGCCCTGGCCGGAGCGCTCATCTCGCTGTTCGTCTTCCGGCAGAGCCTCAACATCTACTCGGAGATCGGGCTCGTCATGTTGGTCGGGTTGGTCACGAAGAACTCGATTCTCATTGTGGAGTACGCGAACCAGCTCCGGATGCGCGGTCTCGGGATCCTGGAGGCGGTGTTCGAAGCCTCGAGGATCCGGCTCCGCCCCATCCTCATGACCTCGTTCGCGACCATCATGGGCGTCTTTCCGATCGCCCTGGGGATCGGTGCGGGCGGTGAGTCCAGGCAACCGCTGGGGATTGCTGTGGTCGGGGGAATGCTGTTCTCGACGTTCCTGACGCTCTTCCTGGTGCCGTCTGTCTATGCGCTCCTCTCTCGCTTCACCCGGCTGCGGAACGTTCCGACTGCGGAGACCGCACGTCTGCCCGAACAGAAGCAAGAGTCGCCGGTCGGTCTTTCCCCGGGGCCCGCGCACGGATGACCCGGACCGGAACGCTTCCCGGCAGGTCGTGAGGTCCGCCAAACGGTCTCACGCCCTGCCGGCTTCCCCCACGCCATTCTCGCTGTGAGACATTCTGTCGGACCACGAAACCCCGGTCCCGACCCGATGTCCAGCGTCGAGCCCGCACCGTGGCCCGAGGCTCCCCAGGCCCACATAAACCTCATCTGCTCAGCTACTTAGGCCGGGACTTTTCCGGTCGGAACGGCACGTCCCTTTCATCGTTGAACCTCGGTGTCCGCGGCCGGAGGCTGCGTCACCCCAGGATCCGACCAACGAGGGAAGGGGGCTCCGATGATCCAGGCGACCGACGGAAAGAAGAAGGAGCGTCCAAAGCCGGTTCTGACCCCGGAGCTGTGCAAGGGATGCGGCCGCTGCATCGAGGCTTGTCCGAGGGACTGCATCTCCCTGGGGCACGCGATCGACCAGCACTCGGGGTTGATCCCGGTGACGATCGACTATGAGGCCTGCAACGGATGCGAGCTGTGTCTCACCGCCTGTCCGGAGCCGTACGGGCTTCTCTCGGGCGCTGAGGTCGACGGGGCCGCCTACGATCGGGAGCAGGCTGCGGCCGCGGCGGTGGTGGACCGCACCCAGGCGCCCGCGCCGGCCACGATCCCGGCGAGCGAGATTCTGCTCTCCGTCAACCATTCGATGGTCCTCAAAGGGACCCACGCGATGGCCCTGGGAGCGATCTTGGCCGGCTGTCGCCACGTCTTCGGCTACCCGATCACTCCCTCGACCGAAGGTGCGGAGCTGATGGCCCGGCTGATGCCGGACCTGGGTGGCGTGTTTCTGCAGGCGGCCAGCGAGGTCGCGACCGTGAACCACATGTACGGATGCGGCGGAGCGGGCATTCCCTGCATGACGTTCACCAGCTCTCCGGGCTTCAGCCTGATGCTGGAGGGCATCTCCTACATGATCGGGGCGGAAGTCCCCGCGGTCTTCGTCAACGTCATGCGGGGTGGTCCCGGCCTGGGAAACATCGGGCCCGAGCAGGCGGACATCAAGCTGATGTGCCGCGGCCTCGGCCACGGCAACACCCGGGCGATCGTGTTCGCCCCGACGACCCCGCAGGAGGCGCTCGATCTCACGATGGATGCCTTCGAGCTGACCTTCCGGTATCGCAGCCCGGTCATGATCGCCGGGGACGGCTACCTCGGCCAG
>JAGQHR010000748.1 GCA_020431745.1 Candidatus Eiseniibacteriota bacterium | reverse complement strand
GCACTGCAGGTGAACACCATCTCGTACCATCCCACTAATCCGAACTGGATCTACATCGGCACCGATCTCGGGATCTTCGCGAGCGAGGACTTCGGTGCCCACTGGAACGTCACGCCACGATACGCGGGAAACGACGGTCCTGCGTACGTGGAGGTCTCCGATCTGTTCTGGTACGGGGACAACCTCGTGGCCGCGACGTACGGCCGCGGGATGTACCGATCCCGGCCGCTCGACATGATCTATGTGGACTGGGCGAACGGAGGCACCGAGAACGGAAGCCAGGCCCACCCCTACAACACCGTCGGCGAGGGGATCGCCGCGGGCGGCAACGGCACCGACCTCTCGATCAAGGCCGGGACCTACACCGAAGGGTCGCTCCTCTTCGATCGCCGCGGAACCACGACCGCGACGAACGGCGCCGTCGTCATCCGCTGACCGGCGTCTACTCCCGCTGCGGGACCAAACTTCAGCGTGCGCGGCGCGGCGTCCACTCCCGCTGCGGGACTAAACGTCAGCGCAAGCCGCGCGTCCACGATCGTGTCAGGTAGTCTCGATCCAATGCAGTTCTTGGAAGATCTGATTCGCGAGAGGCCAGCATCGCCGGTGAGTGGCCGCACGTCTGCGGACGAATCGAGTCAGATCAGTTTCTCGCGGAGCGCCCGCGTCACCGCCTCCGCTACGCTGTGGACCTGCAGCTTCTTGTAGAGGCCGCGGACGTGCGTCCGGACCGTGTCGATGCTGATGCCCAGGCGATCCGCCACCTGCTTGTAGGCCAGCCCGTCGACCAGGCCCCGCAGGACATCGCGCTCCCGCTCGCTGAGCCCCGTGCTGTCCGCGTCGTTGTGGGCGGACTCGTTTCCGCGCAGCAGATCCAGCACCGTCCGGGCCACGCCGGCCGTGAGCGGAGATCCCCCGCCGGCGACGATGCGGAGCTGCTCCAAGAGCTCCGCGGGAGGCGTGCGCTTCAGCAGATAGCCGTCCGCGCCGGCG
The DNA here is from genome assembly GCA_020431745.1 of Candidatus Eiseniibacteriota bacterium. Classification (GTDB taxonomy): domain Bacteria; phylum Eisenbacteria; class RBG-16-71-46; order CAIMUX01; family CAIMUX01; genus JAGQHR01. The sequence goes on along the minus strand of JAGQHR010000748.1, from coordinate 1,484 downwards.
CACACCGCCTCCAGAATCGGCGACGGCTCTTCGAAGACGGTCAGAACGACGATCAGCAGCTCCGGCGACCGGGATTTGAGGCGACGCGTCGCTTCGGAGCCGCGCATTCCGGGCAGATCGAGATCCATCAGCACGAGATGCGGCTTTGGATCGCCCGTGGAGAGCTCCTCGACCGCGGCGACCGCGGAGTCGTACACGCCCACGAGTCGAAAGCCCGGCGCGTGACGCAGCAGGGTGGCGAGGCTGTCCCGATAGCGCGGATCGTCTTCGACGACGACGATGTCGAGTACGTCGGGCGCGGTCATGGTCGGGTGATCATCCCAGATCGGCGCCCGGCGCGCGCTCGCATCATCATGCGAAACCGGCGGCGGCCCGACGGTCGAAAGCGAACCGCGATCCGGGTTCCACCCTCCGGTGGCCCCGACCAGCGGATCTCCGCGCCGATCGACGCGGCGCGTTCGCGCATGTTGGCGAGGCCGTGTCCCTGCCTGCGGGGGGGAATCTCCCGCGCATCGGGGATCGCGATGCCGACGCCGTCGTCGAGAACGCACAGCTCCCAACGTTCCTGGGCGGCGCGGAGGGAGACCTCGATTCTGGTGGCGTGGGCGTGCCGGACGGCGTTGTGCAGGGCCTCCACCGCGATCGCGTGAAGCTCCTGCTGCACCCGGGGTGTCAGCCGGACCTCCGGCCACGATGCGGGGAGATCGAGCACGAGCCGGGGTCGATCCCCCGGGATCATTCTCCGGGCGACGCCCGTCAAACGGTTTGCGAACGACTCCAGGGTGTCGGCGCCCTGTTCCAACGACCGCACGATCTCGCCCAACGCACCGCCCAGCTCGCTCGAGGTCTCGCCGATCCGCGAGGAAAGCTCGCGTCGTTGCGACTCGTCCAAATCGCCGTCCGCGGCCAGGCCGGCGAGGATGCCGATGCTGCCCAGGCCGGACCCGATCTCGTCGTGGAGATCCATCGCGATGCGTGTCCGCTGCCGCTCGAGCTGCAGGAGGATGGCGACCCGTGCGCGGTGGATCGCGTAGAGCGTGCCCGCAGCGAGGATCGCAAACAGAGCCAGCGCCCAGGGCATCTTCCACCACGGGGAAGCGACCGTGAACTCGACGGCGCGCGGAGGTTCCGTCCAGTGGAGTCCGTCGAGACTCGCGCGGACCTCGGCTCGATACCGACCGGGCGCGAGCTCGACGAAGCGGAAGGTGGGTTCGGGGGAGTCCTGCCAGGATTGGTTCGGGTGCGTGCGGTACTGATAACGGAGGCGTCCCCGTTCGCGATAGGTGAGCGCGGCGAAGCGCAGCTCGATCCGGTTTCGATTCCACGGCAGCCGCAACGTCTCCCGGTCGGGCCCGGGCACGCCGTCGATGCGCAGATCGACGAGCTCGACGGACGGTGGGGACAAGATCGTCCGTCGCGCTTGGGGCGGCACTTCGATCAATCCGGCGAGCGAGGCGAGCCACAACCGTCCATCCGGGTCTTCG
>JAGQHR010000747.1 GCA_020431745.1 Candidatus Eiseniibacteriota bacterium | reverse complement strand
TCCTCCGCCGTTCCGCGCGCGGTCTGATGGACGGCTCGCTGCCGGAAGAAGAGGTCGCGGCCTACACCGAGGCGCTCGACTCGTTCGCGCCCGACGGGATCATCTACCACGCCCTGCGGACGCGCCGGGCCTCGTCGCGCCGGTTCGTCTCGGTCCATGTCCTGGTGCCCGGCGACTGGACCGTCCAGAAGGGCCACGACGCCGTGGAGCTGGTCGAGGCGAAGATCCGGAGCGTGCTCCCGAGGACGACCGTCTTCACCCACCTGGAGCCGATCGAGGACCCGGCGTCCTGGGACGACGTCCACCTCGACCGGCACTGAAGAGTCTGTGAACCAATCGTCTCCCGGCTGCGTCCGGCTGCAACGACCGCAGACTTCGTTGCTCGCCTCGACGATGGGGACATCGCCTGCGGGCTCGCGCCTCGTCTGCGGCACGTTTCGCTCGGACTCGCCATCGGGATCCGATTGCTTCACAGACTCTGAGAGTCTGTGAGTGCGCCGGGAGACCGGCGGAGTGTCGTGAATGAGAGAGTCATACGGTGAAGGTTGGCGAGCCGCGCCGGCCCCGAGTCATGCGCCGTCGTCCGCGAGGACGGGGGTGAAGCGTTGACAGGGGTACACGCAGGCCGGGCTATTGAGCCGCGAAAACTCATCCGGGGTGCCGACGCTGTTCACAGAAGCGGAAGGCCACATCGGGGCGCTCCAGATCGCCTGAGCGTCCCGGACCCTGCGCGGTCTGAGAACCATGGCATGCGTGGAAACACTCTGCACGGGAACCGGGAGATCCCGGGATCGCCCTCGGTGGAGAGCGCCGAGGGCCGCGTCGAGAAGTCGAAGGACGCACGTCGACGATGAACGATCCCTGGAAGTCGGACGACTCCGTATTACCGAAGAAGCGATCGAACAAAGCCGGGGAACCGGTGGCGGAGACCGTGGAGGAAAGGGGGTCGGCCAAGGGGAATGCGGGCGCACGCCACAGGCACCGGGTACTGGACCGGGAACGCCTGAACCAGGCCGTCGCACGCATCCGAGATGCAGCGAAACGAGATCGGAAGCAGCGGTTCACGTCGCTTCTACACCACGTGTACGACGTCGATCGTCTCCGCGCTGCGTACCTCGCCGTGAGGCGGGACGCCGCCCCAGGCGTCGACGGAATGACGTGGGAGGAGTACGGGCGGGAGCTGGAGGAACGCCTCCAGGACCTGTCGGGACGGCTGCGACGAATGGGCTACCGAGCCCAGCCGACCTTGCGCGTCGAGATACCGAAAGCGAACGGGGGAACCCGGCCGCTGGGGATACCCGCTCTGGAAGACAAGATCGTCCAGACGGCCCTCGCGGAAGTCTTGAATGCGATCTACGAGGTCGACTTCCGCGGATTCAGCTACGGGTTCCGGCCCAACAGGAGCGCCCATCGGGCTCTGGATGCGCTGACCTGCGGAATCATGTCGCGGCCAGTGAACTGGGTGCTCGACGCCGACATCCGTGGTTTCTTCGATGCTCTCGACCACGAGTGGATGCTTCGGTTCCTCGAGCACCGGATCGCGGACCCGCGGGTCATTCGTTTGATCCGCAAGTGGCTCCGCGCGGGCGTGGTCATCGACGGGAAGCGACACGCGACGGAGAAGGGGACGGTCCAGGGAGGGAGCATCAGCCCCCTTCTTGCCAACCTCTACCTCCATCACGTGTTCGACCTGTGGGCCGACCAATGGAGGAATCGCCACGCCAAGGGCGCAGTGGTAGTCGTCCGCTACGCGGACGACTTCGTCGTGGGCTTCGAGCACCGCGACGACGCGGAGAGGTTTCTCGCCGGCCTGGTCGAACGCATGCAGCGCTTCGGCCTCGAGCTCCATCCGGAAAAGACTCGCCTGATTCCTTTCGGCAAGAGAATGAACCGGAAGGGTCGGAGCGGTTCCGATCTGGACGAACGTCCGGGTACCTTCGACTTCTTGGGTTTCACCCACATCTGTGGGAAGACCCGAGCCGGGGGGTTCACGGTGTTCCGGAGAACGCGGCGCAAGACCTTCCAACGGGCCATCCGCGAGGCGAAAGACGGGCTCCGCCGACGAATGCACCTACCGATCCATCGGCAAGGCGCTTGGCTGGCGTCGGTCGTCCGAGGCCATGTGGGCTACTTCGGCGTACCGTTCAACAGTCCGGCGATCACGCGCTTTCGACAGGTAGTCGGTCGCCTCTGGCGGCGGTCCCTGGGCCGTCGCTCCCAGAAGGGCCGAATCACCTGGCAACGGATGGCGCCACTGATCGCCCGGTGGCTTCCTCTGGCTCGAATCTGTCATCCCTATCCGCATGAACGCATCTACGGCATCACCTGAGGCAGGAGCCCAGTGCGGTAGTCCCGCTCGCTGGGATCTGTGCGGGGGGCCCCGGGTAACCGGGGTCCCTACCGCGACACCAATCGTCTCCCGGCTGCGTCCGGCTGCAACGACCGCAGACTTCGTTGCTCGCCTCGACGATGGG
>JAGQHR010000074.1 GCA_020431745.1 Candidatus Eiseniibacteriota bacterium | reverse complement strand
GGGGCCGATCGAGTCGGCGCAGATCTGCCCCGTGAGATCGACCTGCAACGCCGAGTTCACCGCCACCATCTTGTTGTTCTGGGCGATGATTCGCGGCGAATTGACGTGCTCGGTGCGATGGAACTCGAAGAATGGATTGTCGTGCAGGTAATCGTAGAGCCGCTGCGTCCCCATGGAGAAGCTGGCCACAGTCTTTCCCGGATGGAGCCCCTTCTTCATGTTGCTGATGACGCCGGCCTCGATCAGATCGATCACTCCGTCACTGATCATCTCGGAGTGCACGCCGAGGTCGCGATGTCCGCCGAGCGCCGCCAGCACCGCGTCGGGAATCTTCCCGATACCGAGCTGGAGTGTGGATCCGTTTTCGATGAGAGCCGCGACGTGACCGGCGATGGCGTGCGAGACGTCGTCGGTGGTGCCGGTGGGAAGCTCCTTGAGCGGGACTTCATGATCGACGATCGCGTCGAAGCGTGAGACGTGCACGAACGTATCTCCGTGCACGCGCACCATCCGTGGATTGATCTGCGCGATGACGCGCTTCGCGCAGTCGATCCCGGTCATGAGAATGTCGGGGTGGATTCCGACACTGCAATAGCCCCGCGAATCCGGTGGCGTAATCATCACCATCGCGACGTCGATCGCCATCTGTCGGGAAACGAACAGATCCGGGATCTCGCTGAGAAAAATCGGGGTGAAGTCGGCATCGCCGCTCTGCACGCTGCTGCGGACGTTGCCGCCGATGAAGAACGCATTGTGACGAAAGCTGCCGTGATACTTCGGATCGGCGTAGGGCGCGATCCCGAAGGTCAAAAGGTGGACGAGCTCGACATCCGCCAACTCGGATGCTCGCTCCATGAGGGCGGCAATGAGGACGTCCGGTGTCGCACAGCCGGATCCGAGCAACACCCGGTTCCCCGATTGTACGAGTCGCACCGCCTCGGCCGCCGAGACTGACTTGGGCAACAACATGGTCTTTCGCTCCTTCTGTGCGGCGCTCTCTTTCCCGGAGAGTCCGCCGGGGACGCGGTCATGGTCGATCTCCCGCGACCCTAGCCCAATGCGCAGGATCTCGTACCCGATACGGAGTACCGCCTAGGCAGACAGGAGGTTGGGCGGCCGACCATTGCAGTCGTGATTCGAGGGGGAACGGGATCGGTCGACGGGCATCGAGAGCCGAGGCAGGAAACGGCCGGGGTCGTGACGATGTCGGAGATCGATCCACCGGCAGCCCGACGGACCGACGTAGTGGGAATCCGCGATGCCGGTATCGGATCGAAGCGATATGGAGCGCCGGCACCCGCCCCCAGAATTCACCTTGTAAATCTCACTCAGGGAGGTCGGCACATGGGACTACCCAACCCAATCGTACATGTCGTAGACGATGATGAGCCCATCTGCCGGGCGCTCCGGATGCTGCTCCACTCCGTCGAAATCGGCGTGGAGACCCATCACTCGGCGGCCGCGTTCTTGGAGAAGTGGAACCCCGAGATCCCGGGGTGCGTGGTTCTGGACGTCCGGATGGCCGGAATGAGCGGTCTGGAACTGCAGGATCACCTCCTCGCGCATGAGGCGACCATTCCCGTCATCTTCATCACAGCGCACGCGGACGTCAGTCTGGCCGTGCGGGCGATGCGCAACGGCGCCTTCGACTTCATCGAGAAGCCATTCACCGATCAGGAGATCCTCGACACGATCAATCGGGCGCTGGAGCACGATCGCGAACAGCGGGAGGCCCGCGTGCGCCGGGCCGCGATCCTCAGCCGGGTCGAGAGTCTGACCCCGCGGGAGCGGGAGGTGATGGAGCTGGTGCTTCGGGGTAAGGCCAACAAGATGATCGCCTACGAGCTGGGGATCAGCGAGCGTACCGTCGAGATTCATCGCGCCCGGATGATGCGAAAGATGGAAGCCCCGTCGCTCGCCAACCTGGTTCAGATCGGACTCGACGCCGGGCTCCACTGCGACGAGCACGAGGCCGCCGCTCACGGATAGCTGTGGGCGCGGACTGCACGCCCCGTTTGATTCGGAACGCTCGTCTGCATTCGCCGCGGTGCCCTGCGCCCGGACCGCCGCATCCGTGTCGGGGCCATCTCGGGGTTCCTTCCCGCCGGGATGCCGCACTCGCGGCCAGGCGACTCTCCGCTAGGCCATCCCCCCCGTCGCGTGGACGAAGAAATTCGGCGTCTCCTCGATCCGAGCGGTCAATCCGGCAGCCCGAAGTTGGAGGGTCAGCTCCTCGGGTGACCAGAACATCTTGACGATGCGGTAGGTGCGACCGTCGTTGAGCTTGCGTTCCTGGATCCCGGTTTCGCGATCGCTCAACCGATGGTCGCGAGCCGTCGACGCATCGTGGTACCGGGAGTCGACGAAGAAGAACCGTCCGCCGGGCGCGAGGGCCCGCCGGACCAGCGACAGGAAATCCGGCAACCGTGCGGGCGGAACGTGGGAGAGCCAGAACCCGAAGAAGACCAAGTCGTACGTCGTTCGGGGATCCCACGCGAAGAGATCCGCCTCGATTCTCTCGATCGAGGAGGAGTCGAGACGCCGCCGATGCTCCTCCAGCATTTTCGCCGAGCCATCCACGGCGGTGAGGGAGACCGCTCGGCCCAGGAGCTGTTCGGTCCACAGCCCCGTCCCGCACGCCAGCTCGAGAACACGTCCACCCGGATGAGCCCGAGCAAGCGCCGCCTGCACGAGCGCAACCTCCTCGAACCAGAGCTGATTGAGCTCCTCGCCGCGGTCATACCTTCCCTCCCGCAGGAACCATTGGTCGTACTCCCCCGCTCGGGCCTGGTAGTACTCCAGCTGGTCCCCTAGGAGGGCGTCCAACGCCTCCCTGGAGTCCGTATCGGAACGATCGGGCCGGTCACCCGTACCTCCCGACTTCCGGTTCGGGACCGCCGCGGCTGGTTTCGACGGGGACGTTTCCTCCACGTTCACGTGATCTCCTTTCTGTGGCATCGATTCCGAAGGACGTGATCGGCCAGACGGGACATTCGCGGGCGGCTCCCCTCCGGTAGGACCGGGCGTCCCCCACTCTCTCGAGAATCACCCGAGCCGCCTTTCGATCTCGGTTGTGGACTTCTTGTGGACAAGAGGTCAGGAGTGGGGACAACGAGTGGACAGACTGTGTTCACAACCGTTCCGGATCCCGTTATCTCGTTATTCGACAGAGATTTGAACATCGGGACATCCGGATGTGGAAAACGCCCCCGAGTGACTCTGAGCGCGCCGCATCGACGTCCGATCGCGAGACCAATTGGAATTCCTGAGCCAACGTGTATCGAGGCTCCCCGGGAAGTGGGTCGGAGGCAGTCCCGACACGAAAGCCGATCGCGCGCCGACCGAGTGGTCATCGCCCCGCGATTCGACACTCCGTTCAACCTCCGTCCTCCTTCAACCGAGGATCGCCATGCTCGATTCCAGATCAATCGTTCTTGTCACTGCGTCGGGATGGGGCGCATCCCCCTACTTCCGGCGCTGATAGTGAATTCGCCACTGCAGATCCCAGGTCTTGCCGCCATCCGCGGAGGACTCCCAGTCCCAGTTGAGACTGTCGGCGGTGATGTCGTAGAAGACCATGCGCTGGCGCACCGGGGGCACCCGCCGGGGGGCTTCGCGAGAGAGAATCATCCGATCTCCTTCCATTCCCCCTTCGAAGTCGAGGTATCCGCCCTGATTGTCGACCCAGGTCTGCTTCCAACGGTTCACTTGGGGAACCCAGACCGAAACACTGGTCCCCTTGAATCCATCTCCCTCGAACTGCTCCTGAACGACACAGGAGTCCATGATCTTGGTGACCGTGTTGGTGCCGCTGCCTCCCTCCCAGGTCAGGTCCCAGGTCCCGAGCCAGAAGTCGAACTGACTCGCTTCTTCAGCGGAACACGGCGCGGGCGGAGGGGGCGCATCCTGGGCCAACGCAGCGGCTGGAAGAAGCCTTCGCGGGCTCAGTCCCGGAAGCCCGAGGAAGGCCGCAAGGATCTGTGCGAGACCGAGCCCCAGAAGGATCCCGGGGATCACGATCCCACCCGTCTTCCACCGGGAGTGGGGCGGCAACGCAGGGAGGGTGGAGCCCGGTCGCATCGAGGCAAATGAGAACGACGCGGATGAGAACGTGGCAGGTGAGAAAACGGAACGGGAGTGGAACACGGCAAGGAATGGACGGATAGGGCGGAAGATCGTTGGAGTCGACGGTCGGGTCATCGATTCTCCTCCTGTGGGTTTCCGCGGCGCCCGGGCCTACGGGGCTCGACCCGTTTCCCGAACAACACCCGGCAGGGTGTATCGCTCGTGATAGTAGCCGCAGAACCGTCTGCATCCACGTCCGAAAATGACCAGACGGAGACCGGGCCCCAGGGGCAATATCGTCTTCATGACGGAAGACACCGAGCTCTGCTATCGCGCCTTGGTCAGCCGGGACCGGCGCTTCGACGGACGCTTCTTCACCGGCGTCCGGACGACGGGGATCTACTGCCGCCCCATCTGCCCGGCTCGCACTCCGCGGCGGGAAAACGTCGAGTTCTATCCCTGCGCCGCCGCGGCCGAGGCCGCTGGCTACCGTCCTTGTCTCCGGTGCCGGCCCGACAGCGCACCGGGGACGCCAGAGTGGAACGGAACCTCCGCCACGGTCTCCCGCGGGCTGCGTCTGATCCAGCAAGGCGAGCTGGATGAGCGTGGAGTGTCCGGCCTGGCGGCGCGGCTGGGCATCGGCGAACGGCACCTCTCCCGCCTCTTCGAGGAGCATCTGGGCGCGGCGCCGGTCGTGGTGGCGCAGACGCGACGGGCTCACTTTGCGCGCAAGCTGATCGAGGAGACCGACCTTCCGATGGCGGACATCGCGTTCGCCTCCGGGTTCGGAAGCATTCGCCGCTTCAACGCGCTGGTGCGGGACCGCTTCGGCTATCCGCCGACGGAGCTTCGAGGGCGCTGGGCCACACGCCGTGACCGTGCGTCCCGTGCGTCCCGGAATCTCGGAGACGGAACGCTCACGCTGCGCCTCCCCTATCGTCCCCCGCTCGATTGGGAAGGCGCACTCGCTTTCCTCGCCAAACGAACGATCCCCGGAGTCGAGCGCGTCGGGGACGGGGCCTACGAACGCACCTTCGAGTTGGAGGGGCACAGCGCAACCGCGAGCGCGGACCGCGCAACCGGAACCTTTCGCGTGATCCACGCCGAGGCGGAATCGTGTCTCCTCCTTTCCGTCTCCCCGATCCCCGCGCGTGCGGTTCTGTCGGTCGTGGAAACAGTGCGGCATCTTTTCGATCTGCACGCCGATCCGATGGTGGTGTCTCGACACTTCGCGAACGACACGGTCCTGGGCCCCCTGGTGAGCTCGACTCCCGGACTCCGATTGCCGGGGTCGTGGGACGGTTTCGAGCTCGCGATCCGCGCCATTCTCGGTCAGCAGATTACGGTGCGCGCCGCCACGACGATTGCCGGACGCCTCGTGGATCGGATGGGACGACCGGTCGTGACCGGCGATTCGTCACTTTCGCGATTGTTCCCGAGCGCCGCGGAGGTCGCCGCCGGCGATCTTTCCGGTTTGGGGATTCCGGGCAGCCGGATTCGCGCACTCCGCGCACTCGCGGAGGAGGTGGCCGAAGGACGGCTGACGCTCGATCCGGCCGCCGATCCCGCGGAGACGCGAGCAAAGCTGCTCGCGCTGCCCGGCATCGGTCCTTGGACCGTCGAGTACATCATGATGCGGGCGCTGCGCGATCCCAACGCGTTCCCGGCCGGTGACATCGTGCTGCGGAAAGCGCTCTCGGGAAGCGACCGCGCGCTTTCGGAACGGCAGCTGCTGTCGCGCGCCGAGCCGTGGAGGCCCTGGCGCGCCTACGCCGTCCTCCATCTGTGGCGAGCGTCGGGAACGGGACGGACGGTCGGGCCTGTGAGCGCTACACCGTCGGCATCTGTGCGGTCCACGACGAAGACACGACGAAGGAAGACCGGGACCAACGGAACGGAAAGGAAGAGCCATGCCCAGCGCACGCGATGAACGGATGTCCTACCAGTGTCTCGAATCTCCGATCGGCCCGCTCCTGATCGCTGCCGATGGGAAAGGGCTGCGAGAGATCCGGTTCCTCGGACGTGAGATCCCTACCATTCCGACGGAGTGGGAGGAAGCCGACGCGGATACCAAGGCGGGATCGATCGTGGAGCGGACGGTGACGCAGCTCCGCGAGTACTTCGCAGGGAAGCGGCGATCGTTCCGGCTTCCTCTGGCCCCGCGCGGTACGGAGTTCCAACAGAGCGTCTGGGACGCGTTGTGCGGAATCGGCTACGGAGAGATCGTTTCCTACGGCGAAATCGCGAAGCGGGTCGGATCGCCGCAGGCTTCCCGCGCCGTCGGCGCCGCGAACGGAAGCAACCCGATTCCGATCGTCATTCCGTGCCACCGCGTGATCGGTGCGAGTGGGATGCTCACGGGATACGGGGGCGGGCTCGACATCAAGGAACACCTCCTACGGCTGGAGGGGGTTCCGGTCAAGACGGGGGACAGCCGCAAGTCGCGAGTTCCGGCGGATCAAATGAGGCTGATGCTCTAGCCGGATGTGGCTCCCGGCATCGCGCTGGGTTTAGCCGTCCCGAATGCTGAATCGAAACGGGATGACGACCCAACACGGGACGGGGACGCCGTCTCGTTCCGCAGGATCGAACTCCCACTGCAGTGCAGCATGGATCGCCGCGTTCTCCAGGATCTCTACCGTGGTGGACGACTGAATCGTTGCGTGGCACGGAAAACCCGACCGCCCGACGGCGAGAAGAACGTTGGCGGTTCCTTCGAACGGCAGATCCCGAGGACTCCCGTTCACGACCGCCGGAACCATGTGGCGCGGCCGAGGCGGAACGTCGTATTCCTCTCCGATGCCCAAGGTGTCCCAGCGGCTGCATGTTACGAGCGGCGAGGACTGCGTCGGAGAATCCTCCGAGCAACCGATGCTGGCGAGCACCGATGCCGCGACGAGCGTGAACACGATGGCGGGCGACCAAGAGTGACGTGGCTGGTGCATGGCACCCCCTCTCTTCCAACCGATGCCAGGCTAACGCAAAGCCTGGCCCCGGGACATGGCTCTGGCCGGTGCTCGGGAATCCCCGATCGACTGTCGGAACCTCGTCGTTGTAATCTTTTTGGGCTCCAAAGCTCGTGTGCGGCCGAATTCCGGCGCGCAGCCCGCACCGGCTCACTTGGGAGGCCTCTCTAGAGATCCTTCGCTACCGATTCGCAAGAACCGAACGTCCTCGTGACACTTCCGTGGATGGGAACGGACCCCAACGCCCTCCGGATCCACGAGCGAGGACACGATTGCTGGTCGTGTACCCGCGGAGGATTCTCCCCATGTCCCGCTCACTGACTCTGTTCATTCTGATTTGGTCATGCGCAGTCGGTCCTTGTACGGCTTCCGCAATGGCTTGCGACGCCACGGCGCCGGCCGAGATCCTCGATTGCCTGGAAGCTGCCTACTCCGACCGCGACATCGCGGCGCTCGAACAGCTCCTGGCGGATGACTACGCCTTCCACTACGGCGGGGCGCGGTCCTGGGACAAGGAGGCGGAGATGAGCTCGTCGGAGAACATGTTCCGAAGCGAGCTCGTCGTGAGTCTCGACCTCGAGCTCACCGCGCCGACGGTCACACCAGGCGACGAGCCGGGGGAGTGGTGGCTCGAGAACGTGGAGACTCGCCTCGTCGTCCGCGCACGCGACAAGGATGGCGAACCGCAGGAGTACACCGTCCAGGGAAACGGACACCGGTTCGGGGTTCGGGAAGTAACGGGACCAGCGCGGTTTCAGGTTTTCAGCTGGTTCGATCCAGGCAGGTAACCTCCCGCCGAGCCTCGCTGAGGGCTGGGAATCGTCCCGCAAGAGACACGGTCCCGGCAAAGGCCAGCCCGTCGTGTCGCTGACGTGGGGCGTCCCTGAGCAGTGTGAGGTCGGCCGAATCTGACCGCGCACCCACCACGGGGCAAAAAGAAGAGCCGGGCGTCGACTGGCGTCGAGGCCCGGCTCAAGCCGCGTGACGAAGGCCGCATTCGCCAGCGCGGGTAGGGGGAGATACTATCACTGGAGGCGCGCGTTTTGGAAGATCTCGTTTTGTCGGAACGCGTTCTTTCGAACGTTGGGGGTCTGGAGAAGCCGCGCTCTCCTTTAACAGCGCAAGTCTTTGGGGATGTCGGCGGCACGCCCGACCGGCTGACGGGGGTTGCCCCCTATGCGCGGCGGGGGAACTCTGCGAGATCGACCGGTTCCAGTGGGCACGTAACCTGCGGGGACCGTCAGAACGCTTCGCCGAAGGCGAGGTAGAGCTGCGGGCTCGTCCCTCCCAACGCAACGTCGAACCGACCGGTCGCTCCGCGGTCCTTCGACCCCAGGTGTACCCGGAGTCCGCCTCCCACCGAGGGCTTCATGTGTTCCAGCTCCAAGTGGGAGAGGGAGGGAGCGACGTCGCCCAACCCGGCGAAGGCCGCACCGCTCAATCGACTGACCAGGTGGAATCGCAGCTCGCTTTGGAACGCGACCAGAACGCGGTCGAGGTAGCGGTCCTTCCGGTACCCGCGCGTGTGTTCGCGCCCACCCAACGACGCGTAGCGCCAGAAAGGTGGCTCGCCACGGACCGCGTAGTAGAAGAACTGGTTGGCGAGGGCGTTGCCCCCGGGCATCGGGAAGTAGACCCGCACGTCGAGATTGTGATTCTCAAAATCGAAATCGCCGCGCAGCGTTTCGTTGAACGGAAGATAGAAGCCCTCGATATAGATGCCGCGACGGGGGAACGATGCGTCATCGCGCCCGTCCCAGGAGGCGAGGATTCCCAGGGCACCGACCGTCTGGCGATTCGTGCCCTTGATCTCCTTGCGGACGAGCTGCCCTTTCGGATCGAGATCGCGCAGCAGCACGTTCTCGTACTCCAGCCGCAACCCCAACGAGAGGTGCTGAACGAAGGGACGGGCCACCTCCAAGTAGGTGCGGAGCCGCTGCGGGCGGTACACCTCCTTGTTCTCCGCCGGAGTGTCGGGACCGATTCCATAGAAACGCTCGGCGAGATCGCTGTAGGCGACCTTGAATCCGACCCTCCAGGGAGCGTTCCCGAAGTAGAAATCCGACGAGAAATCGGCGAGCGCCTGACCTTTCAGCGTGATGCGTCCGTGGGCTCGAAGCGCCGAGGCCGGAATCGATGCGCTGGTTCCGGAGAGGCGGAAAGGATAGTAGATGTAGGCGCCACCGCCCACACCCCGGTCCTTGGAATAGGTGATCTTCGGGAGATAGAACACTCCGCCGTAGTAGAGCCGGGGTGGAAACAGACGGAGCCGGTCGGGTTCTGCGGTCGTCGCACCGTCCGAGGACTCGGAGTCCGCATGGAATCGAGCACCGTGGAAGACATCGGAGATGTGCGAGGGCGGCACGGGCGCTGCGAAGGAGGAGGACGCGCCAACGCCGACCAGGACGAGCGTCCAGGCGAACAGAAACGTAAGCCGATTCCGGAGAGCCATGAAATGCATCATACGACGATAGGAGTCGGCGTTCCATGCCCCACGGACCGCCGACGAGCCGCGTGCATCCTGTCGCTCCGGGCCCCGTCGGCCGGGTCGTCCCGACCTACTTCATCCGGATGACGCTGGTCGTCCGGACCGTTCCGTTCGGCACTCTTGCGCGAACCAGATAGACGCCGGCCTCCACGTCATGGCCTGCGGCATCCTTCCCGTCCCACGTCACGACGATGTCTCCTCCACCATCGGCGACGCTCCGGAGGTCACGGACGCGTCGCCCGTGCGCGTCGAAGACCTGGAGATGCACCGGCCCCGCCTGCTCGACCGCCAAGTGGAGATCGGCCTGACCGCGGAAGGGATTGGGAACCGCGACGAAGTCGAGGCCGACC
>JAGQHR010000746.1 GCA_020431745.1 Candidatus Eiseniibacteriota bacterium | reverse complement strand
TCCGCGGCGGACCAGATCCGCGCCGGGCAGCGCCTCGCCGGCGCGACGGGCGCGCTCGCCGTGGCCGGACCCGTGAACGAAGATCTGAGTCCGTGCGAGGCCGCGGACGCCGAATGACCGAGGAGCGGCCCGGCGGGGAGATGACGCTGGTCGAGCACCTGGAGGAGCTGCGGACCGTGCTCCTCCAGTCGCTGCTGGCCGCGTCCGTCGCCGCGGTCGCCGCCTGGTTCCTTTCCGATCGCGCGATCGACCTGCTCGTGCGTCCCGCGATCGGCCCCGTGGGCGACCTGAAGTTCATCTCGCCCACGGGCGCGTTCATGCTGCGCATGAAGACCGCGATCGGGCTCGGCCTGTTCCTCGCCGCGCCGTTCATCGTGTGGCGTGTGTGGACGTTCGTGGTGCCCGGGCTCCTGAAGAAGGAGCGCAAGGTCGCGGTCCCGGTGGTGCTGAGCTCCGTGCTGCTGTTCTACGCGGGGGCGGCGTTCGCGTACCTCGTGATCCTGCCGATCGCGCTCACGTTCCTGCTCGGATTCGGCACGCAGTACCTCCAGCCGATGATCACCGCGGAGCACTACTTCGACTTCGCGGTGCGCCTCACCCTCGCGTTCGGCGCGGTGTTCCAGTTCCCGCTCGTGGTCACGCTGCTCACGTGGTGGGGCATCCTCGATCCGGACTTCCTCAAGCGCTACTGGCGCTGGGGCGTGGTCCTCGTGTTCGTGCTCTCCGCGATCCTCACGCCCCCGGACGTCGCGTCGCAGCTGCTGATGGCCGGGCCGGTGCTGCTCCTGTACCTGATCTCGCTCCTGATCGCGCAGGGCATCGCGCGGAGTCGCCGGAAGGAAGCGGGGAAGGACGTAGAGGAGCCGCGGGACTAGGCCCCTCGAACTTCCTGCGCGGTGACAATCGACTGGACGTGAACCAGAGCTTCACGCGGTTCATCTTCGAGAACGACACCGGCTCGACCAAGGTCCTCAATGCGACCTACAACTACTGGCTGGGGAGCGGTGCGCTCTTCGGCAATGCGGACTCCATTGTGAGCCGCATCTACTCGCCGGATTCGACATTCGACATCTCGAACTTCGTCACTCCCGGGAACGAAGAGATGATCGCGTGCGATTCCACGGTCCCCGCCCCCGACTCGTCGGCGGCGACCAGGCGTCGGCTAGCTCCGACTCGACCGGAAGATCGACCCATGAGCCTCGACGAAGTTCGCGCGTTTTCGCTGGGGACTGCGTTTCCGAATCCGAACCGAGGTGGTGTGCGCCTCGATCTTCGGATTCCTGCGGACCGCACGGGCAAATGGTCGTTGCAGGTCTACGATGTGGCCGGGCGACGCGTTCTGAGACGAGTTCAGCAGATTCCAGAACCTTGAGCGTATGTCATGGAGTGGGACGGCGCCAACCAGGACGGAAGAAGCATGCCGGGGGGTGTATACTTCCTTCAGCTGGTAGGACCTGGGGGAACACGCGAAATCCGAAAGACCACCCTGCTGAGATGAGCGAGACCATGCAACGTTTTGCGAATGTGGTCAGGACCTGGATCGGACTCGGACTCCTTGTGAGTCATTTCCACTCCGCATGGGCAGCGACGCTGCTTGTGCCGGACGAGTACGCGACGATCCAGGCGGGTCTCGATGCCGCTGCGTTCGGCGACACGGTGCTCGTCGCGCCGGGGACGTATACCGACTCGGAGGTCCGGGTGGACGGGTGGTCAACCCGGGCCTGCGCGTTCATGCCGGACGGCGTGGTGCTCCGTTCGGTAGGCGGGGCCTCGGTCACAACCATGGACATGCTTGGGATGGGCTCGACGCAGTCCGCGACGGTGTGGTGCACCGGGATTGCATCCGAACTGACCGAGGTGGACGGATTCACGATCACCGGAGCACCAGTGTCGGCTCGCGGAGCATTCGTGGCCGGCCGGGTGACCTTCCGGCACTGCATCTTCCGCGACATGGACGCGGGCGGAAGCACTGGGGCCGGTGTCGCTGCGAATGGTGATGTCGACATCATGGATTGCGAGTTCGTGAACTGTGTCGGGAATTCCGGCGGCGGTCTCTATCACTCGAACGGCCACCTGAACCTGATCCGAACCGTGTTTCGTGAGTGCACGAACTCTGCGGCCTCGTTGAATGGAAACACCTCCCAGCCCCCCGAGTCCGCACTCATCGAGGACTGCGTGTTCGAGAACAACCCGAGCACGGGCCTGGGAATCAGCACCTACCAGGCGGGCGTGGTGATTCGCGGGTGCCGCTTCGAGGGCAACACCTCCTCATCCAACTCCGCGGGGGGTCTCGCCCTTGGCGGTCCCGGTTCGAAACTTGTCGAAGACTGCTTGTTCTTGAATAACGCTACGGTCGGGACGGCCGTTGGGGGTGGTGCGCTCTTCTGGGGAAGCGGTCCGTGCGTCGTCCGGAGAAACACCTTCCAAGGAAACACCCAGGAGTACACGTTCACGGGAGGTGCCGCGGTGGCTTGCCAAA
>JAGQHR010000745.1 GCA_020431745.1 Candidatus Eiseniibacteriota bacterium | reverse complement strand
CTCACCGTAGCAGAAGAGCTTGAAGGTCACGCCCGCGACGTCCCAGCCCTGCTCCTGAAGCAGGGCCGCCGCGACGGAGCTGTCGACGCCACCGCTCATCGCGACGAGCACGCGACGGTCGTTCGGCTCGCGATCGGGACCGGTTTCCATGGCTTCTCGACTCCTCTGCCGGCTTCTCCGGCCCACGGGCCTCCGGACCGAAGACGGCGATCTACAAAAGCACCGATCCCTCGCCCGAAACACGAGCAAGGGATCGCCAACGTCGCTCCCGGCGTCTCCGCGGGAGCACCGAGAAAACGGGGTCAGTCGCCGCTCTGCTCCGACTTCTCTTGCAGCTTGTTCAGTCGATCGATCAGCTGCGCCTGCCGGTCCACCTGCTTGGCGGCATTGCCTCCGCACTGGGAGTCTCCCACCGCGAGCTGGAATTCGCCCTGGGCCTTCTTGTACAGGTCGCGACCGGCATCCCAGTTCTTGGCTTCCTGCGCGGCCGAGGCGCGCTTCTCCATCACTTCACCGAGCAGGTAGTGGAGACACCCCCACCCGGAGTTCTGGGCCAACCCCTTGCGTCCGATCTGTTCCGCCCGGTCGAGCCTTCCGATGTCCACCAGCATGTTGCCGAACTGATAGTAGTTGTTCATGTCGTTCGGTTCGGCGGCCAGGATGAATTCGTAGTGCTCGACAGCGTCCTGGAAGTTCTCCACCTTGCGCAGGCAGAACGCGATCAGCTTGTGATCGTTGAGCGCGTTCGCCGAATCCCCCGCCTTCGCGATCAATTCCTCGTAGAGAGGAATCGCGCCCGCGTAGTCCTTCACCTTGTAGTGGAAGTAGGCGATCTTTCTCAGGATCTCGAGATCCTCCGGATTGCGCTCCCGCATGTGCTGCAGATAGTAGAGCGCCTGCAGGTATTCCTTCTGATTGAGATAGATCTGCGAGAGCTTGTCTTCCAGCGCCGGCACGAGGGTGGTGTCGATCTCCATCGCACGGCTGTAGAGCTCGATCGCCTCGGTCGTCTTGCCCTGCTTCTCGTAGTTGAAGGCGAGGTTCTGGATCGCCCCGACCCGAGTCGGATCGGACTCGAGGAGCTTCAGGTACTTGTCCTCCGCCTCGTCGAGCTTGCCCGTCGCGGTGAAGGCGTAGGCCAGCGCCTCCTGCACTTCCCCGTTAGCGGGATCCAGCGCCAGGGCCTTGTCATAGTGCTTCACCGCATCGTCGTACTCGCGGAGCTGCAGGGCGATGTTGCCGAGCTGGAGGTAGGCGTTGAGGTAGTCGGGACAAGCCTCGGTCACCGCCACGAACGCATCCTTGGCATCGATGAAACGCGAGTTCTTCTTGAACTCCAAGCCGGAAGCGTACTGACGGTCGCAGAGCTCCTTGGGATCGAAGACCTTGGCTTCTTTTTTCTTGTCCTTCGCCACCGCGGGTGCGGAGACCGCCACGCTCCAGGCGGCGGCCAGGCAGACGGCCATGGGCCAGAGTGTTCGAGTCCGCATTCCCTTCCCTTCTTCGGATCGCGATGGATCCCGGCTTCTGTCCAACCCTTGGCGGGAGAGTAGCAACCCGTCAAAATCGGGTCAACTTCGCTCCGCTCCCCTCATGCAACGTTCATACCGTTCCCGGGTCTGTGAGTTTCCCGCCCGTGAGATCGCGGATTCTTTCCACGGATCCGACGTCCACCTTCGCCATTGTCCGGTCTCCGGGTCGGGAACGCCACGCGCCCAGGCCGCACCGGCTCGTCCCCCGGGCTATTGATTGACGATCGACTTCAGAACTTCGATTCCTTCACGGGCGGTCCGCCCCGACTCCGACTCGGGATCCACTTCGACCACGTTCTGCCACTCGCGAATGGCCTCCTGATAGATCCCCGCATCCGCGAACGCGATTCCCAGAAGGTAATGCGCCAGCTGGCTGCGCCCGTCGATAGCCATCGCCTTTCGGTAGTGATCCACCGCCTCGTCATAGCGACGCAGAGCGTACAACGCCTGCCCCCGCCGGCAGATTGCCTCGACATTCTCGGGATTCTGGGCCAGCGCCCGATCGAACTCCGCGATGGCACCTTCGGAGTCGCCGGACTCGTTGAGGACCACGCCCAGCTTGATGTGCGCGGCCGCCGCGTCGGGCTGCAAGGCGAGGGCCGTCCGGTAAGCAGCCTCGGCGTCGTCGCGCAGCCCTTCCAGATAGAGCTCGTCCCCGAGCGCCACCGCCGTCTCGAACTCAGAGGGATGGAGGTCCAGGCGCGCGCGCAGCGAATCCGCCCGGCTCTCGATCGCCTGCGAAGCCCGAGCCGGAGCACCGAGCGCACCGAGACCTGCGAGCAACAGGAGCAGGAGAAGGCTGGAGGACAATCCGGTTCGCCGGTGCGGAGCTGCCGGTCCGGAGACGGGAAGCGCGTTTTTCGTCAATGACATCACGGTTCTACTCCCGCTGGTACGTGAGATCGGAGCCTAGCGCAGCCCTTCGATCGACCACAAGACGACGGGCTC
>JAGQHR010000744.1 GCA_020431745.1 Candidatus Eiseniibacteriota bacterium | reverse complement strand
ACGGGGTCGTCTGGTACGGAGGGAACCGCCGCGACAGCAACGACGCGTCCTTCCAGAAGAACCTCGGGCTCGCCGAGGCGGGGGTCCGGAGCTATCTCGCGGACGGCGGCAACCTGCTCCTCGCCTACCGGGATGTCGTGGGGGACGGCGGCGGATTCAGCGCCGACTTCGCGGCCGACGTTCTGGGAATCGAGGAGTACTTCCGGGACGAAACCGGGACGACCAACATCCGCCTGGCCTCCCGGTCGCTCGTCGGAACCTCGCTGGTCTCCGCACCCGACGATACTCTGCAGACCACCAGCAGCTCCCCCGATGCGGATTTCTTCCGGCTCGCGGACGATGTCGATCCGCTCTTCTGGGTAGAGCCCGGGGTTCTCGGACCCAACGTGACCCCGGATCAAACGGCGCAGCGGGCTTACCTCGGAGTGCTCTCCGAACGCGACGGTGGACGAATCGCGCTGGTCACCTATCTCCTGAGCCGTTCCGACGGACGCAACAACGCCCACGCTGTCGGCGCCGCGCTCCTCCGCCGGGTCTTCGGGATCTAGTCGAATCACCCGGCTGTCGCTCTGGTGCGGCACGAACCCTGGTGAGAAGACCGCGCGAGCGGCGGACCCGGTCCGGCGCTCGCGTTCCTGCAGTCCCCACCGATGTCGCCAGCCGACCTAATCAACTCCTCGCCTTACACACAACCCCTTGTCAATACGTGGCTTGCCATCCGTGGTGCTGAGGGCGACATCCGCGTCTGCGTTGACCCTCCGAGGCCCGGAGCAGTATACTCTCCGCCATTGCCAAGAGGACCAAGAGGGTCCGAAGCCACGGCAATTCGGGTTTCCAATTCCGTTCAGGAGGCTAGACACACCGATGAAATTGCGAAGGCTAGCGACCCTTCTGATGGGCGCTTTGATCACCACCGCTGTCAGCAGCGCGAAGGCCGACGTACCGATCCAGGACATCCAGCTCGGGCTCGTTGATGTAGGCAGCAACGTCATCGTCGAGGATGTGGTCGTCACCGCGGTCGGAGCATTCGGATTCTTCGTACAGGAACCGAACGCGGACATGACCTTCGGTCGCAAGTGGAGCGGGATCTGGGTCTTCACGAACGCGAACAACGGCGGCCTGCAGGAAGGTGACCTCGTCCGCGTGACCGGAACCTACATCGAGTACTTCGGTTTCTCCGAGATCGACGCCTCGGCCGGAACCCGGACCAAGACCGGGGACGGCGTCGTTCCGCCCGCGGCTTTCGTTCCGCTGAACACGGTCAACGACACCGGCGTCGACGCCGAAGCGTACGAGAGCGTCCTCATCAAGGTGGACAGCACCGACCCGACGCTCTATGCCCGCCCCCTCGACACCTTCGGTGAATGGTACCTCGCGACGGAGCCGACGGCCGGCGTGGGCGACTCGCTCCTGGTCGACCAGTATTCCGGATTCGACTACAACGTTCCCCCGGCGGGCTCGGTTCTCACCTTCGCCGCCGGGATCCTCGTCTACAACTTCAACCAGTACAAGCTGGCGCCCCGGGATTGCTTCCGCGATCTCGGCACCGACTGCCCGCCGATCCTGCGCGGCGCGTATTCCACCGGCTCCACGACCATGAACATCGAGTACGGCGTACCGCTCAACGCCGGAGTCATGGCCGATCCGGGCAACTACGAGCTGGCTTCCGGCGTCTCCGTCAACGCCGCGGTCCTTTCTTCCCCCAACGTGGTCACGCTGACCACGGGGACGCAGGATCCGGGCGCAGCCGAGACGGTCACCGCGTTCGCGTCGCGGTCTTCCGCCGGCGTCGACGGGGATCCGGACCAGTTCGCGAACTTCCGCTCCGGGATCACGACCCTGCGGCGGATCAACGAGGTGCCCGCTCCGGGCACGAGCGACGTCTCGCCGCTGCTCAACGAGGTCGTGACCGTTCAGGGTACGGTCACCGGGCTCGACGGCAGCTACTACTACCTGCAGGATGACGACGGTGGAGCCTGGGACGCGATCTACTGTCGCGTGGCGAAGGACGGCGATCTCCACATCGGGGACCTCGTGCGGGTGGCCGGCCGGGTCAACGAGTTCTTCGAGTCGACCCAGATCAACTTCCAGGCGGGCGTGAACTACTTCGCGAATCTGGGAGTCGCTCCCAATCCGCCGGTCGTGAACGACCGCACGGCCGCGCAGATCAAGTATGCCAACGCGAACAAGCTCGCGGAGCCGTGGGAGAACAACCTCGTCCGTCTGACCCCCGCGACGGTCATCGACAGCTGCGTCGTGACCGCGGGCGAGGACTGCGTGGGACGGGGCAGCCCGACGTTCCAGGAGTACGAGCTGACGCAGGCCGCGGACACCGCCGCCGTCGACCTGGGCACCTACGGTCAGGTCTATTACATGCCGTGCACCGGCGACCAGCTCGCCGTGACCGGTCTCCTGCGCTACGACTTCTCGGCGTATCGGGTTACCGCCCGGAACGGTGACGACCTCGAGGTGATCTCGGGTT
>JAGQHR010000743.1 GCA_020431745.1 Candidatus Eiseniibacteriota bacterium | reverse complement strand
CTTCGAGCGGAGCGGAGATGACGCGAGCCTCGCCCGCACCCTCGGGCTGCTGGCGGGCCTGGTGCACCGGGAAGGAGACGTCGCGCGCGCACAGGACCTGGACGAGAGAGCGCTCGCCATCTACCGGCGTATCGGAGACCTGAGTCGGGTCGCGGGGACGTTGAATCGACTGGGACATTATGCGGTCCATCGGGAAGAGCTGGCACGGGCGCGGACGATCTATCAGGAGTGTCTGGACGTCGCACGGCGGCTGGATCTGCCACACGCGATCGCGGCGACCCTGGCCAATCTGGGGACGGTCGAGGCCTCCCAGGGAGAGGACGAGCGGGCGATCGCGCTCTTCGAGGAGGCGATCTCCGTCGGGCGCGAGACCGGGCATCGGCGGAACATCGCCATCGCGTTGGCCGGCGTCTCCCAACCGTATCTGCGCCTGCGCCGGCTCGTCCGGGCGCGAGAGGCGCTTCTCGAGTGCTTGGACCACGTCCTGGAGCTGGAGCTCCGGGGGGTCGGGGTCTACGCACTGGAGGTCACTGCCCAACTCGCGATGGAGATCGATCGCACCCGCGAGTCGCTGCAGCTTCTCGGCGCGGCGGACGCGATCCGTGAGGCTCTCCCGCTGCCGCGCACTCCCGCCGCGAATCGATCACTCGCGGTGGTCGTGGCGAGCCGTCCGGGGACGATGGCGTCCTCCGCCGCGGAGGAGCTGCGTCGCTCCGGGCGATCGCTGACGCTCGCGGAGTCCGCGGCGTTGGCCCGGCGGGTGCTGGACGCGCTCTCCGATGAGTCGGTGTGATCCCTGCCGAACCGTTTCGACGCCTTGGGGAGTGACACGGGAAACGGTCCCGGCGCGGATCTTCGAATCGCTCCTGGGGAGGGCGTGATCCGGAATCCGTCCGGGGAAGCTTCCCGGTCGCTGTGGGAAAAGTCCTGCACGAAAAGGAGAGGCTGGCTTCCGCGGCACCACGAGGGGATCCTGGACCGCGGGAGTCAGCACTCGCTTTTCGACCGTTTCGGACCGCGCGGCTTGCCGTCGCGCGGCAGAGCTGTCTCCTGGGGCTCGTCCCAGGCCGCCGCCGAGTCTGCTCTCTGGCCCTATCGTGCGGACTCGGCGGTCCTCCTTGCGCCGCTGTTTCTTTTGCCGCTCCCCCTGCTACAGTCATCGGGTTCGCCGGAAAACGCGACGAACGACGATCTTCGGACGCGACGGGCGTCCGCGAGCGAACGTCGCCTCCGATCGCGACCGGCCATCCTGGAGGTCCTTCAAATGAACGCGTCGGTCGTGCTCACGGTGATCGCCGAAGACAGGCCCGGTCTGGTCGAGCTGCTCTCGCAGACCGTCATTCGGCAGGACGGCAATTGGCTGGAGAGCCGGATGGCTCGCTTGGCGGGCAAGTTCGCGGGAGTGGCTCTCGTCGAAGTTCCCGACGACAAGGTCGACGCCCTCCTCACCGATCTCAACGCGCTCGCCGATCGGGGCCTGCGGATCCGGGCCGAGCGCACCGACGTGGGAGACGGCAACGCGGAGAGTCTCCGCCGCCTCGACCTGGACCTGGTAGGGCACGATCGGCCGGGCATCGTCCGCGCGGTTTCGGAGGCGCTCGCGCGCAGTCACGTCAACGTGGACCGCCTCACCACGGAGCGATCGAGCGCACCCATGAGCGGGGAGCGGCTGTTCCGGGCGACGGCGCAGCTGCGACTCCCGGACGATTTGGACCTGACCACCCTGCGTCAGCAGCTGGAAGCGATCGCCTCGGACCTCGTCGTCGATCTGACGCTGCTGGAACCGACGTCCTGAGTCGCGGTCGACGCCCGTCTGGCGCGGCGCCCGTTGCGCTCGGATCAGTCTGCGTCGGACTCCGATGGCAGGGAGATGCGAGGCTTTTCCGGGTGACGACGGAACAAGAGGATCGTCCCGCCGACCATGCCGACGAAGTGCGACGGACTCTTCTCGGCGAGTTCGGCGGCGACCGCTTTGCGATCGTGCTCGCCGGGGTCGAGCATCTTCACTTTGATGAGCTCCGCCCCCAGGTGGGCCTCGTCGATGGACCGCAGCACCCCCGGCGTAATGCCTTCCCGGCCGATCCAGACGACCGGCTTCAAGGGGTTGCCGAGTCCGCGCAGATAGCGCCTGTCTTTGCCTGTCAGCTCCATGGGGAGGCACAGTAGCACATCGCTGCCGCGGGGGACGATGTCCGGCGGGACGGCGGCGGCACGGGCGCGGTACGGCGGCCTCACCGGCACCGACCCGCCGCCACGGGCGCGGTACGGCGGCCTCACCGGCACCGACCCGCCGCCACGGCCGACCGAGAATGGTCCCATCGCAGTCGGTCCCGGGTACCGGAAGTGCAGGACAACGTGCCGACCACCGGGAACGGCCGAACCCATTCCAGATGCGACCCAAGCCAAAGAGGACCCGCATGCCCCTCCCCCGAAGCACGGCCGCGCTCGTGATCCTGAGCGGGCTCGCGACCGGTCCGCTACTCCCCGGAGT
>JAGQHR010000742.1 GCA_020431745.1 Candidatus Eiseniibacteriota bacterium | reverse complement strand
GCTCCGGCGTCCTCCAGATCCTGGTGCGCGCGGCGAATCTCGGGACTCAGATTGGCCAGCGAAACCGCCGCCTGCAGCGTGTCGAGCGGAGTACCCAGCTCGACCCGGAACCGGCGCCGCGCCACGGCGAGCAGCTCGCGGCGCGCCTCGGCCTCTTGCAGCAAGGCTCGCTCCCGTTCTCCCGCCAGGAGCACGTTGGAGAAGGCCCGGAGCGTTTCCTCGGCGACTCGATGTTCGGTCTCGGTCACCACGTCTTCCTGTTGCGCGATGCCGGAGCCGACGGCCTTGAGGGCGTTGTAGATCCGTCCGGGCCGGATTTCCCAGCTGGCGTTCACGCTCGCGCGCCAGAACGTCTGGGCCGCGATGTCGGCCGGTGCGGGGATGAGGCCCGTGAAGAGCGTGTCGAGGCCGCCCGTGTCGCTCCCGGCGCCGCCTCCGCCTCCGAAGGTCTCGTCGAGCGCGAAGCTGGGATCCCGGCTGCGGTTCCATGATCCGGAAACGTCCACGGTCGGGAATCCCTCCGAGAGGGTTTGCGTGATCTGGGCGCGCACCTCGCCGGTGCGGATCTGCTCGGCTCGCAGGCTTCCGTTGTGTGCGAGCGCGGCGGAGACGCACTCTTCCAGGGTCAGGGGTGCGGTGTCCCCCGGCAGGACCTGGAGCGTGTCCTGGGCCTGCGCCGTCCCTCCGAGGAGAGCCACCAACAACGCAACCACGCGCCCACGCCGGAGGACGGTGCGGGCGGGGCTCGAACGGGGGGACGCTGGAGAATCGGGGGGCACGGGATACGGAGGAAGGGACATCGAGTGCGTTCTCTTTCTCATCGTTCCTCAAAGGACCACGCGAGAGGACCACGCGAGAGCGGACCGGCGTGTTCCGGGCACTTCCGCGGATCTTACCCAGCTACGAACGTTTCGGACACGAGTTTCCGGTTGGAGATGGCGATCGACCCCGCGGAGACGGTACGCTCTCCGTTCCCTCTCCCGGGGCGGGGAGGGGAGAGTCCTCGATCTGGTCGGGAGATCCGGATGCACGTCCTTTTCTTGGCACCCGAAACCCACGTCTACAACCATGAGTTCGTCCGCGGACTCAAGGACACCGGCGCGCGCGTCAGCGCGCTGGGACACTCCCCGACGGCCCAGCTGCCCCGGAGTCTGGCGCGGCATCTCGACGCGTACGAGCCGGCGCGCAACCTCTTCGATCCCTCGGCCCTCCAGGACAGCGCTCGCCGGTTGGGGCGAGCGGTTCCCATCGACCGGGTGGAGACGATCGACGAGCCGCTGGTGATCCCTGCGGCTCACCTCCGCGAGACGCTGGGAGTGCCCGGCCTCTCCGTCGAGACCGCGACTCTCTGTCGGGACAAGACGGCGATGAAGGAATTCCTCCGGGGACACGGAATCCCGTGTGCGGCGTCGTCGGCGGCCGCAACCCCCGCGGAGGCCATGGCGTTCGTCGAGCGGATCGGTCTGCCTGTGATCCTGAAGCCGCGCGCTGGGTTCGGCTCGCTGGGCACGCACAAGGTCGAGACGAGGGCCGATCTCGAGCGTCGTCTCCGCGAGGCTCACCTGGGGGAGCGTGGGGCCTCGGTGGCGATCGAGGAGTTCGTGGACGGGCACGAGGGCTTCTACGACACGCTGATCGCCGACGGCCGAATCGTCCACGACTTCGCGTCGCACTACTATCCGGGCTGTCTCGAAGCGCTGCAGGATCGGAAGATCCGTCCCCAGATCGCTCATACCAACCGGATCGATGCAAAGGACTACGCCGAGCTCCGGGAGCTGGGCGCCAAGGTGAGCGCCGCGCTCGGGCTCGACCGGACGGCAACCCACATGGAGTGGTTCTTCGGGAGCAAGGGGCTGCGATTCTCGGAGATCGGCGCCCGACCGGCCGGAGAGAAGATCTGGGACCTCTACCGCGCGGCCAACGAGGTCGACGTCTATCGGGAGTGGGCCTCGGTGGTGATCACGGGGAAGGCCACCACGGCGAAGCTCAGCCGCCGGTTCGCCACCGGCTCCATCCAGATTCGTCCCGATCGTGACGGCCACTACCTGGGACACGAGGGGTTGGACGCGGCGCACCGCCGGTGCGGCGAGTGGATCTACGAAGCGAACATCCCCAATCCGGGAACCCCGACGGCGCCGCTCGAAAAAGGATGGCTCGTCAATACCTGGATCCGCTTGCGTCATCCCGACTTCGATACCCTCCGCGGGATGATGGACTTTCTCGGCAAGACCGTGCACGCGTACGCGCGTTGATCCCGTAGTCGGTTCCGATGCGCTCCCGGGCCGGGGGCTTGGCGTCCAATGGCTCCGAGGACCACGGGGCATCGGCAATCGTGTAGTTCCTACACGGCTTTGCAGGAACCCTCTCTGCGCCTCCCGCGTTCGATGTCCGCAGTCTTCAAATTCGGAATGTGAGATCCGGTTTTTGGGGTGTATTCCGAGGGAATCGCCGATTCCGAGGCATGTGGGACAATATCGGAAGACAGATGCCGATTGACGGG
>JAGQHR010000741.1 GCA_020431745.1 Candidatus Eiseniibacteriota bacterium | reverse complement strand
GGTCCCGACGACCGCCACCTTCTTGCCTCGCGTCGCGCGCGCGGCCGCCCGCGCACCGGGCAGGATCACCCCCATCATCGGAAGCTCCCACTCGCGTTGCAGCGTCGGCAGCGCCACCGCGCTCGCGCTGTTGCAGGCGACGATCAACAGCTTGATCTTGCGCCGCGCGAGGAAGTGCGCGGCTTCCCGCGAGAACCGGGTGACCGTGTCGGCCGACTTCGTTCCATAGGGGACGCGGGCGGTGTCTCCGAAGTAGACGATCGACTCCCGCGGGAGCGCGGCCAGCAGCTGCCGCACGACGGTGAGCCCGCCGATGCCGGAATCGAAGACGCCGATCGGTCGCTCGCGCATCAGAGCGGTCCGCCGTCCAAGGGGAAGTCCTCGGCGCGCAGCGGCTCTTCCAAGTCCATGTAGCCGGCCAGGCTCACGACCATCTGTCCATCGATGAGGAACCGTACCTCGCGCACCTCGGGAAAGTTGTCGCAGACGGATCGCACGATGGAGGCCACGGCCAACCACTCCTCGCCGTCGCCGGGGGTACGCCGGCCCAAAAGATCGCGCGTGAAATCGAGATAGGCGATGCCCCAGGAATCGAGATAGGCACGGCGCAGCTGCGTCGCGGGCGGCACGACCGACAGATTGTCGCGCAGCGATCCCGCCGCGAGCTCACGCACGCAGTTGGAGATCCGCTCTTCCAGCGAGGATCCCGACGGGATGACGCGGGGCTCACGCACCAACCCGACATGGGCGGGATCTCCGAAGTACAGATAGAGACGCTCGACGGGCTCGCCCACGGTCGCGACGCCGCTCGTGAGCCGTGGCGGCGCGCTCTCGTCGACGTGCTCGCGCCCGAGTCCGTAGAGGATCCCGACGCCGATGAGGACGAGGGCCCCGAAGATCCCCATCGCCCAATTGGCGCGGTTGCGACCCCGCTTCTTGTCTCCGTTCTTGTCTTCCGGCTTCTGCGCCATCGCGGTCACGACTCCCTATCGGTTCGCCTGCTCGCGCAGGAACTCGTCGATTCCCCAAGCGAGACTGCGGGCCACCTGCTGGATCTGGTCGCGGCTCCCGAGCGCCCGGAGGCTGGTCTCGTCGCTCGCGAGCGCCGGATAGATGAGCACGGCGGGCATCGCGAGCCCGCGGAAGATCCGCGCCGAGCGCGAAGTCGAACGGACCGAGAGCAGCGGGAGATCCGAGTGCAAATGATCCTCGATACTTCGCGAGAGCCGATCGCTGCGTGCGGCGTAGAGTCGCGGGGCCTGCCCCCAGGGGACCATCCGCACACCCGGATCGTCGGCATCGGCATCGTCCTGTGGTGCGACGACGGCTCCGCCGGGCGACGCCACCGGCGCGCCGGCCGCCAGCAGGGACGCATCGACCGCTTCATAGCGGGGAGCCTGCCCCGGTGTCACGAGAAGGAAATCGTGAGCATTGGCTCCGCCGTAGGACTCGAGCCGGAAGCCGATCCAGCAATCTCCCGGCGGGACCCCGGGTAGCTCCGGAATGCCGCCGCTTCCGCGCGCTCTCCCGGCGTCGCGACGATCGCGCACGAACACCACCTCGTTCCGGAACTGATTCTCCAGCACGTCTGCGAGCTCGGTGGCGAGTCGATCGAGATAGGAGCCGGTCTGCTCGGGAGAGATCTCGATGAGCACCCGATCGCGCTGAAAGGACCCCGCCCCCCCATCCCGCTCCGGTACCAGGTAGGAGGTAAGGAGCTGGAAGCGACCGGTCTCGACGTCGCGCAGCACCTGGGTCATCTCCACCTGCAGACGTCCCTCGGGAGTGCGGAAGGAACGGGCACCGACCCAGCCGGGAACGAGATGGAGACGGATCTCCATCCCACGCTTGGTCCCCAGCACCTCGACACGGTCGAGCCCCCGCGCCGTGAGCTCGGGAGGACGGTAGCCCGGCGGCAGGAACACACCACCGATCTGCACGGAGAGGATGCCGGACGGATCCCACCGGAGCATCCTGTTGTTCGGCATCGGGTCCATCGAGAGCGTGAGGTGCCGGGAGACCTGCGCGATCTCGATGTGCTGCAAGCGGGGCTCACCTCCACCCAGCTCCAGAAGGCCGCGACTCGCGTCGTAGTGGATGCGCTCCCCCAACGCCGGCACGAGGACGTCGTCGATCAGATCGAACGGCACCATGACCTGCTCTTCGCGATAGATCACGGGGGCGGAAAGCTGCAGCACGTCGGCGCCGAGCCAGAGCAGGGGGGCGTCCAGCAGGAATCCGACCGAGGTCGAGTCGAGCTGGACGGAGCCGCGGAAGGTCTCCGGATCCCAGACGATCCCGTGACCCGTCAGAACGCCCAGATCGGTGAGCGCGACGTAGCGACCTTCCGGGAACCGGTGAACGGGGATGGTCTCGGGGACCCGCCCGTCCTGATAGCTCACGATCAGACTGTCGGGAACGGCCTCTGCGCAGGCGACGCGCGGCGGAACCGCGAAGGCGGCGAGGAGGACCAGACCGAGGGTGCCGAGGAGCCGCCAGACG
>JAGQHR010000740.1 GCA_020431745.1 Candidatus Eiseniibacteriota bacterium | reverse complement strand
ACGAAGAAGAACAGCGCCATGAGACCGTCGTTGACCCACCAATAGAGGGGATGCGCGATCGAGAAACTACCGAACCCGATCGTGAACATCGTCTTCTTCCAGAGATCGGTGTAGCTCTGGGACCAACCGCTGTTGGCCCAGAGCAGGGCGACGAGGGCTGCGGCCAGCAACAGGATGCCCCCCGAAGCCTCGGTATGCAGGAACCGCTGAAAGGGTTGGACGATGCGTTCGGCCGGCGTCTTGCCCGGGACTTCCTTCATTGGGGACCTCCTGTCACGCGTTCGGTCCGCGAAGCATGCGACGTCAGAAGAGCGACTTCAACCGCTTCCGGACGGCCACTCGTCTTGATCTCTTCAAGATTGCTTCGGCCTGGGCTATCGTCTCCTCGGCCCAACGAGTGAGCCATGAATCGTCCCGTATCGTCGATCGGCCGGCATCGTTGACCTTCGATTCCTGGAGAGCCTGACTTGACAATCCGACCCGATCCGTCGTTGGCGGATCCGAAACGGACTCCCCGTGGAAAGTGAATCCGATCCCGCCTCGACACGCGCGGAACGGCTTTCCGGCGTGGCTCTGCGCAACGTCGCCGCCGCGACCGCCAGTCGGGTTTCTACCGTCGCCGTCGGCATCGTTCTCACACCGATCGTGTTGGCGGGTCTGGGCCGCGAGATGTACGGGGTTGCCCAGGTCGTCAACTCGCTCTACGACTTCATCTCACTGCTTCGCGGCGGGCTGAGCGCGGCGCTCCGGCGGTACGTCACCCTCGCGCATCACAGCAACCGCTCGGAAGAGGCTTCGCTCTACTTTGCGGTCGGCTTCTGGTGGTCCGGTCTCTTGCGCACCGGCATCCTTCTCCTGGGTTGGGCGGTCGCCTGGCCGCTGGGTCGATTCCTGCGGCTGCCCGAGTCCATGCACGCAGAAGCGACGTTCGGGATCGTGCTCATCATCGCCGCCACCGTCCTCGCCGATGCGGGAGCGATGTTCGAGATCCCGATCTTCGCGACCGGACGCACGGCCATCCTGTCCCTCATCCGTGCCGGAGCGACCTGGGTCCGCCTCGCCCTGACGATCGTGGCTTTCCGGGTTTTCCATCCGACTCTCCCGGTCTTCGGCGCGGTTCTCATCGTCGTCGAGCTGGTGCCCCTGCTTCTCATCATTCCGATCGCCCAGCGCATGGGCGTGGTCCGCTCGGTCTTTCCCCGGTGGACTTCCGGATCCGACCAAGCTCGACGCGTCCTGTTCTCCTACGGACGGCTGGCCGTTCTCGGGCAGGCCGCGGCGTTGCTCTATACGAGCTCGGACAGCCTCTTCATCGGACGTATCTACGGGGCGGCGGCCGTCACCGCATACACCTTGGGTGCTCGTTGGTCGTCGCTCATTCGCGGGTTTCTCCTCGCCTCCATCACGTCGCTGACTCCACTTTTCACCCAGTTGGAGGCCGTCGGAGAGTCGCATCGCACGCGACGCGCGCTCACGGAGGTCGTCAAGCTGTCCGCGGCGGTGGCGGTCCCCTTCTGCCTCACTCCCTGCGTGGTCGGCGACATTCTGCTGACCAAATGGGTGGGCGCCGAATATCGGGGAAGCTACGCCTATATGCTGGCGATGTTGGCTCCGATGACGATCGAGGTCGCGCTCATGCCGGTCTGGATGGCCCTGCGAGCCCGCGGTCGGATCGGTTGGCTCGCCGTCGGCGATATGGTCGTCGCGATCGGGAACGTCCTCATCAGTCTGGTGCTCGCTCTCGGATTCAAGCTGGGTCTGCTCGGATTCGCTCTCGGCAACACCTTCGCGATGCTGGCGAAGCAGCTCGTGCTGCGACCTCGCGCGGCGCGGCGCGATCCGGAGTTCCCGCCGGCGCGGGACTACATCGGCGCGCTTCCCCGCGCGCTTCTCGGCGGCGCCCCGGCACTCTTCGCGCTGTACCTCGCGCGGCCGTATTGTGAACGCGGTGTGCCGGAGCTGATCGTCGGCGCGGGCGCGGCGGGACTACTCTGCCTCGCCGGGTCGCTGTACGCGACCCTGGGCACGTCCGGGATCCGGACGCTGCGACGGCGCTTCGGCTAGCCCCGCGTCTCTGCCGAAGAGAGCCGATCCCACGGCTGGGAGGACGGGACGGAAGGCGGGATCTCCAGCTCCTGGAGGTTGGCATCGATCATGAATTTGCAGGCCCAGTTGACGTACTCGTAGGCGCCGTACCCTCCGTGGAAAGGGAACGCACCCTTGACTCCGCCGTCGATCTCCCCCACGCCGTCGGTCCGCATCGTGCGCCGGACATAGCGATTCGCGAGGAAAGCAGCGTCTCGGTACCGGTCCTCGCCCGTCATCTCGGACAGAATGAACCAACATGACGCGATCTGGACGGATCCGGTCAGGCAACTCCAGCCCACCGCCGGAGACCAGTCGTTGCGGAAGCGACCGGCGAGGAACCCATCGGGGGACATCGCATCGAGCAGCGCGTCCGCAGTGCGTCGTGCACGTCCGAGTACCATCGGATCGGGACGACGACGATG
>JAGQHR010000739.1 GCA_020431745.1 Candidatus Eiseniibacteriota bacterium | reverse complement strand
TGGCGGTCGATCTCCCGGCGGACCTTCCCGCCGGGATCTACCGGGCACGCGCGACTTCCGGGCGCACGGTCATTCTCGGCAGTATCACCCTCGTACGGTGACCGGGAGGGCGGCGGTTCTTTGTCCGAAGACAGGGAAGACTTCGCCCACCTGCGCGAAGAGATCGAGCGACTCGACGACGAGATCCTGACCCTGCTCGCCCGACGGATGGCGGCCGTCGATCTCGTCGCCGAGGCGAAACTGGAACGCGCGATCCCGTTCCGGGACCAGCCGCGCGAGGACCTGGTGCTGCAGCGGGTCCGGCAAGCCGCGGTCGAGCATGGGCTGGACGCTCACCGAATCGAGCGTCTGTATCGCGACATCATGGACATGTCCGTGGCGCGGCAGCAGGCGTATCTATCGGCGCGGGACACGGTGCCGTTGCGGATCGGCTACCAGGGAGTGGAGGGCGCGTACAGTCATCTTGCCGCGCAGCGCCGCTACGCGCAACGGCCCGGCGGTGCTCACCTGACCGGATTCAAAACCTTCCACGAGGTCTTCGCGGCGGTCGGCGACGGCCGGATCGACGTGGCTCTCCTGCCCATCGAGAACACCACCGCCGGCAGCATCAACGAAACGTACGACCTGCTCGCCGAGAGCGGACTCACCATCACGTCCGAAGTGGTGAGCCGAATCGAACATTGTCTGCTGGGTCTCCCTGGCGCCTCGCTCGAGGAACTGCGGGTGGTGATCTCACATCCGCAAGCGCTGCGGCAATCCGCGCGGTTCCTGCGCGATCTAGCCGGGGTGGAGACCCGCGAGGAGTACGACACCGCGGGATCGGCGCGCAAGGTGCGTGAGCAGGGCGACCCCACCTGGGCGGCGATCGCCAGCGAGTCGGCCGCCCGTCTGCACGGTCTGGAGATCCTCGCGCGGGGAATCGAAACGCAGTCGGGGAACTTCACGCGCTTCGTCGAGGTCGCTCGCGAAGCCGTACCGTGCCCGCACGACGCCGCGTGCAAAACGTCGTTGCTGTTGGTTCTCTCCCAATCGACGCCCGGCGCGTTGGCTGCGCTCCTCCAGGAGTTCGCCCGCCGCGGACTCAATCTCACCAAGCTCGAATCGCGCCCCCTGCCCGAGTCCCCGTGGCGCTACCGCTTCTATCTGGACGTCCAAGGTCACCAGGACACGGCTCCGATGCGCGACGTCATCGCGGCGATCGCACCGTATGTCGAGATGGTGAACGTCCTCGGCACGTACCCCGAGGCCGACCGCAAGGCGTAGTCCCCGACCACCCCCTTCCGTCGTTGGCAACTGATGGCCCGCGGCGCGGCTCGTCAACACCTGCGGCACCGCGGAGTCCCCCGCCGCGTGTATCCTCCGGCGGCTGTAAGTGTAGACCCGCATTGCAAGAACCGCGCGGATGGGGATCTATCGTTGCGGTGCCGACCTGGCATCTTCGCAGATCGCTCCGGTGGACCGGCCCGGGGGGAATCCTCCGTTGCCGCTGCCGACCCGCCGAACCCATGACGCCTGCCGGGAAGGTGTCTCGATTCGTTCGAAAGGAGGAAGCGGAACCATGACTCGATGGATGAGATTGCCAGGGGCGAAACGGTCGCTCGTCCGACTGCTGCCCTCGATGCTGTCGCTGACGGCGACCATGCTTCTCGCGCAGTCCACGAGCGCCGAGGAGACTCCGCTCGGACTGCCCGAGCTCTCGGTGCCGGCCGACAATCCTCAGACTCCGGCCAAGATCGCGCTGGGAAACAAGCTGTTTCACGACAAGCGATTCTCTACTACCGGCCAAGTCGCCTGCGCCAATTGCCATGCCAACGACAAGGCCTTCACGGACGGTCCGCTCCACGTCTCGGAGGGGATCAACAAGCTGACCGGAACGCGCAACGCGCCGACCGTGGTCAACGCGGCTTACTTCCGAACGCAGTTCTGGGACGGACGATCGCCCAGCCTGGAGGATCAGGCGCTGCATCCGTTCGTCAACCCCGTGGAGATGGGGCTCGCGAACCATGACCCCATCCTCGCGATCGTCCGGACGGATCCCGAGTACACCGCCGCCTTCGCCGACGTGTTCGGCAAGTCCGGAGATCAGATCACGATGGATGAAGTCACCAAAGCGATCGCCTCGTTCGAGCGGACGCAGATCGCCGGCGACTCCCCGTTCGACCGTTGGTTCTACGGCAAGGACGCCGCCGCTCTCAACGACCAGCAGAAGCGCGGCTACGGCGTTTTCATCAATCAGGGCCGGTGCGTCTCGTGCCATCGGATCGAACAGACCCAAGCTCTGTTCACGGACAACCGCTTCCACAATATCGGAGTCGGGATCAACGGTATCCAGCAAGACATTCCGACCCTGGCGGGTCAGTTCCTTCACGCCAAGGCCACGCTCGCCGAGGTGGACGTCAAAGTGCTGGGCGACAAGCGAACCTCCGAGCTGGGGCGTTTTGCCGTGACCAAGGGATTGGACGATCTCGGCTCGTTCAAGACCCCCACGCTCCGTAACGTCGCGGCGACCGCGC
>JAGQHR010000738.1 GCA_020431745.1 Candidatus Eiseniibacteriota bacterium | reverse complement strand
CCGTAGCCGACGGACACGACTACCGACTGGCTCCCGAGTCTCCCTGCCGCGCGGAAAACAGTCCGTGCGGAGCGGTCATCGGTGCCTACGAGGAACCGTGCGGCGCGACGAGTGGCGCGCCGCAGACTCCGGGGTCTCCGCGTGATCTTGCGCGGGTCTTGGAGGCGCCGTCTCCCAACCCCGCGGGCAGCTCCGTGCAGTGCCGCCTGGCGCTGCCGTCGGCGGGAACCGTCCGCGTGGAAGTCCTGGATGCGGCCGGTGCTCGTGTCCGCGAGATCGAGAACGCCGACCTCTCCTCGGGGACCCATGCGGTGGACTGGGACCTGACCGACCAGTCGGGCCGTCGCGTCGCGGCAGGTGTGTACTGGCTTCGTGCCAGCACGCCGTGGGGATCGGATTCCCGTCCGGTCGTGATCACGAAGTAGCGATCGGACCGTCGCTCGGGGGACGGCGGGATCAGTGGTTCGGGTGTTCCTGATGCGAACCCCCATCCGTGCTGGTATTCTCGTCGTTTGTTCCGGGAAAGACGGGCACTCGTCAGGGAAGGAGCTGCGGCATGGGCAACGTGCGGATCGAATCGGACACGATGGGGAAGGTCGAGGTCGCCGCGGATCGCTATTGGGGCGCCCAAACCCAGCGGAGCCTGCAGAACTTCGAGGTCGGAGAGGACCGCTTCAGCCGCGAGATGATCCGCGCGCTCGGCATCCTCAAGCTCGCCGCCGCGCAGGCCAATCTCGAGCTGGGACTGCTCCCCGCGAAAAAGGCGAAGCTCATCGAGAAGGCCGCGCGCGAGGTCATCGACGGCAAGCTCGATGATCACTTCCCCCTCGTGATCTACCAGACGGGAAGCGGCACGCAGACCAATATGAACGCCAACGAGGTGATCGCCAACCGCGCGATCGAGCTCGCGGGCGGCACCATCGGGTCGAAGGATCCGATCCATCCGAACGACGACGTCAACAAGAGCCAGTCGAGCAACGACACCTTCCCGACAGCGATGCACATCGCGGCCGCCGAGCAGATCCACAAGCATCTGCTTCCTTCCGTGAAGGTGCTCCGCGACTGCCTGAACCAGAAGGCGAAGCAGT
This sequence comes from Candidatus Eiseniibacteriota bacterium, assembly GCA_020431745.1. Classification (GTDB taxonomy): domain Bacteria; phylum Eisenbacteria; class RBG-16-71-46; order CAIMUX01; family CAIMUX01; genus JAGQHR01. The sequence goes on along the minus strand of JAGQHR010000738.1, from coordinate 1,432 downwards.
ACGCGAAGATCGTCAAGTGCGGGCGGACGCACTTGCAGGACGCCGTTCCGCTGACGCTGGGTCAGGAGATCAGCGGCTGGGTCGCGCAGCTCGACGCGGCGACGCAGGCGATCAAGAACACCCTGCCCCACCTGCACGAGCTCGCGCTCGGTGGCACCGCGGTCGGGACCGGCCTCAACACGCACCCCGACTACGCCAAGCTCTCCGCCAAGAAGGTCGCGGCGCTCACCGACGTTCCGTTCGTCACGGCCAAGAACAAGTTCGCGGCGCTGGCGGCGCACGACGCGATCGTGGAAGCGTCCGGTGCGCTCAAGGTGCTGGTGGCAGCGCTCATGAAGATCGCGAACGACGTCCGTTGGCTCGCGAGCGGTCCCCGCTGCGGTCTCGGCGAGATCCGCATCCCCGAGAACGAGCCCGGAAGCTCGATCATGCCGGGCAAAGTCAACCCGACCCAGTCGGAGTCGCTCACCATGGTCTGCTGTCAGGTCCTGGGCAACGATGCGACGATCGGCTTCGCCGGCACCCAGGGCAACTTCGAGCTCAACGTCTTCAAGCCGGTCATGATCCACAACCTGCTCAAGTCGATCCGTCTGCTGGGTGACGGGTGCCGCTCGTTCACCGATCACTGTGCGGTCGGGATCGAGCCGGATGAGGAGAAGATCGCCTACTACATGCGCAGCTCGCTCATGCTGGTGACCGCGCTCAACACGCACATCGGCTACGAGGCGGCGGCCAAGATCGCGAAGACGGCCCACAAGGAAGGGCTCACCCTCAAGGAGGCGGCCGAGAAGCTGGGTCTGGTCGATCCGAAGGACTTCGATCGCTGGGTCGATCCGCGCAAGATGCTGGGGCCGCACAAGAGCTGAGTCCGTCGTACCTACGCCGGCCGGCCGGGTGCTCGTGGTTCGCCGCGCTCGGCCGGTATCGTCCTCCTCCGTTGGATTTTTTGACGCCGGTGTCGATTTGGGGCTCCTCCGACCGACTATCCGGCGTCACCATCCACTGCAACCTCGGAGGAGCCATGAAATACCTTTGCCTCATCTACTCGGACCACAAGATCTGGGAGGCGATGCCGAAAGCGGAGATCGATCAGCTGATGGCGGAGTTCGGGGAGTTCGCGTCGAGCATCTCCGAGAGCGGTCACTACCTCGGCGCCCACAAGCTCCAGCCCACGCACGCGGCGACGACCGTGCGGGTCCGTGACGGTCACCTCTCGACGACCGACGGCCCGTTCGCGGAGACGAAGGAACAGCTCGGCGGCTACTACCTCATCGATGTCCCGTCCCTCGACGAGGCTGTGGCCTGGGCGGGCAAGATGCCCCACGGGCCGACCTCGCGAGTCGAGATCCGCCCCGTGATGGTGTTCAAGTAGCTCAGGTGTGGCGCCTGCGTCGAACCACGGCCGCCACGTAAAGAATGCTGAGCAAGATGC
>JAGQHR010000737.1 GCA_020431745.1 Candidatus Eiseniibacteriota bacterium | reverse complement strand
CTATAGATGGATCCGCAACTGCGATCGCCCGCGTCTCCGGGCGCGCGCATCAAGGCACTCAATTCGTTCTCTGGCAAATCATTGCATCCTCTTCCGGCGATCGTCCGGCCTGCGACGCGGACGACGGCGAGGAGGGGACGGCTTGGAGCCGGCCCCAAAGGACACGGTCGGCAGCACGAGGGAGGACCCCCATGGCATCACCGAGTCGGCTTGGAAGAGAGCGGACTCTCCCCCACCCTTGTTCGTCCAGCGGGTGGGTCGCCGTTTTTCTGGCCGGCCTCGTCTCCCTGCTCCTGGTTCGGCCCGCGCAGGCCGCTCCCGGGGATTTGGACGTGAGCTTCGCGGGATTCGGCACCTCGGGAGAAGTCGCGCTTCCCGATCCGACCTGGGACATGGTGCGTCAACCCGACGGAAAGCTTCTCGTGCTCAGCTCCGAGATCACGGTCGACACGGACATCGTTCTTCGCCGGTACCTGCCGGACGGAACGCTCGACGCCACCTTCGGCTCGGGCAGCGGAAGAATCGTCTTCTCGCTCGGCGTGAGCGTGATCGGAAAGGGCCTCGCGATCCAACCCGACGGCAAGATCGTGGTCGCGGGTCAAACGCACGGGCCTCCCGACGACGACTATCTGGTAGTGCGCTTCACTGCATCAGGAGCCCTGGATCAGTCCTTCGGGGGCGGGTACAGGATCACCGACATTGCCGGAGATTTCCCCGACGTCGCCTTCGCGGTTTCGATTGCCGCGGACGGGAACATCATCGTCGCGGGGAGCACGATCCTCCCGTTGTATCCGACCATGTCCATCGCCTGCTACTCCCCGGCCGGCTCGCTGCTCTGGAAGAACTGGGGCTACGGCGCCACGTACGGGTGGGAATCCAGCCAAACTAGCAACGTGATCGCGCAGAGCGACGGTAAGATCCTGCTCGTGGGGTCCGCAAGTATCGACGGCAATCATCAGTTCGCCGTCTTCCGTCTCAATCCCGACGGGTCGAGAGACGAAACCTACAGCGGCGGCGGTCACGTGACCACCAGCTTCGGGAGCGACGACCTGGCGCGCGGGGCCAAGCTTCAGCCCGACGGCAAACTGCTCGTCGTGGGAGACGACGGGAGCAACGCGAGGATCGCCCGCTACAACTCCGACGGCTCACTGGACGGATCGTTCGATGGAGACGGAAAGCGATCGCTCATCCTGAACGGCGGCGGAAGCATGCGAGACATCCTGACCCAGCCGGATGGAAGGATCGTGATCCTGGGCCACAGCGGCCCGACCGACGCGCACGACCTCCATCTGTTCCGGATGAGCTCGACCGGCGCCCTCGACTTCTCCTGGGGCGGCGACGGCGATCGGACGATCGATCTGGGGGGTGATGAGCAAGCCACGAGCCTGACCCTGGAACCCGATGGACGCCTCACCGCGGCCGCCTCGTTGCTGGCCTCTTCTGCCAGCACCGGCGCACTCGTCCGGTTCTGGCCCGACGGATCGCTCGATACCGGTGGGCTCCAGACGGTGGGCTTCGATGATCCAGGACGTGGCCCCGGATCGAACGCCGCCTCCTCCGCGTGCGTGTTCCAGCCGGACGGAAAGCTGGTGTTGGTCGGCACCATCCAGGATGCGGGGTACGTTTCCGGGGACTTCGGTGTGACGCGGCTGCTGCCCGACGGGGAACCTGACGTGTCCTTCGGACTCTACGGCCGGGCCACGTTCCCGTTCGACCAACCCGACTATGCCACGTCCGTCGCACTGCAGACCGACGGGAAGATCGTCGTCGCGGGATTCACCCAAGGCAGCACGAACAACGACTTCATGTTGGTGCGCTTCAATTCCGACGGATCCGTCGACGGCTCCTTCGGCTTCCTCGGAATCGTCGTCCTCGACTTCCTGGGAGGTCACGACTACGGCAATGCGGTCGCGATCGCACCGGACGGGAAGATCGTCGTCGCCGGAACGGTGTTCAACGGAGCTCGCTATGTGTACGGGGTCGCCCGGCTCAACACCAACGGCTCGCGGGATCTGACGTTCGATGTCGATGGCAAGCAGCTGTTGGAGTTCTCCGTCGGACCGAGCCATTGGGCGACTTCCGTGCTCGTCCAGCCCGATCTCAAGATCATCGAAGGAGGCCATGTCGGGGCCAATTTCGCACTGGCTCGGTTCAACGCGAATGGTAGCGTCGACACCTCGTTCGGAGCGTCGGGCAAGGAGACCGTGGACTTTGGCGGCAACGACTACCTCAACGCCTTGGCATTGGCATCGAACGGTTGGATCTACGGGGCGGGGAGCAGCGACGCCAACGGCAACAATCAATTCGCCCTGCTCCAACTCCAGGCCAATGGCATTCCTCCCGGACGTTGTACCAGCGAGTGCGGGCACTGGTCGAACGGCAAAGCGTTCGTGAGCTTTTCTAGCGATGCTGCCGCGTTTGCCATCGACGTGCGCGACGACGGCAAGGTAGTGGCAGCCGGGATCGCCGGATCCCTGATGGCATGGGGGCAGCGAACGGCGACCAGGAACATCGAAACGCCGCTCACAGCCACGG
>JAGQHR010000073.1:6174-9911 GCA_020431745.1 Candidatus Eiseniibacteriota bacterium | reverse complement strand
CGCGGAGCGTGACGGTGTCAGCCATGCGTACGCCCAGCGCTTCCGCGAGTCGGGCCGCGACGCGATCGAGCCGCGCCGGTTCGAGCTTCGCCGCGTCCCGCCGATCGTTCCAGAAGAGGAACCGGAGGAAGAGCCGGCCCAGAGCCACCAGGTCGCTCGGCGCGCCGAACGCGCGCGCGATCACGACTTCGACGACGCTGCCGTCCAGATGCTCCTGCACACGGCGCGCCGCATCGGCGTCGAGCCCGGCACTGCGACCGATGAAACGGAATCCCCCGGGGGAGGACTCTCGCATGCGGCCGCCGAAGACGACTCGCCCGGTGCTGGAGGACGCCACGACGCGGATGAGATCGTGCCGGCCGTGCTCGGTGGGAGCGAAGCTCTCCGAAACGAGGCGTGCATCCAGCTCGAGGATCGTCTTGGGGCCCTCGGTGCGCGAATCGAGCTTCCGGGTCTCCACGCGCATGCTCAGCGTCTGAATCTGTGGTTTGAGCATCCCCGAAGGCAGGAACGGCTCGACGCGTGGCTGGGGGATCGCCCACACGATCGGCTCGTCCGGTACGCGTTCCCGATCGAGGCTTGCGAGCGGGGCGGTGCTGACGGCATCGGTGAGCTGGAGATCGACGGACCAGCGAGCCGGCAGATGGGAGGCTTCCGCGCGATAGGCCGCCCGCAGTCGCGTCGGGGACAGCCCGAGATGCGGGCGCCCGGCGTTCCGCTGCAGGTTGAGCAATCCCTGGAGCACTCGCGAGATCGCGGTGAGCTTCAGATAGAGGCACTCGAGCACGAAGAGACCGGTGCGGTCCCCTTCGAAGAAGAATTGTTGGTTCGGGGGCGAGAGCGCCGCCGTCAGGTGCTGCCCCTGCGGCTCACTCGCGAGCTCGCGCCGCATTTCCCGCATGTCCAACGTCTCGCGGATCGACGATCCGCCGAGCACCGCCGCGGCCTCGTCGCACGCCAGCAGGAGCGGTGTCCGCGGTAGGTAGTGAAAGTCGTAGTACGCGAGAGGGAAGAGCTGCTCTTCCGCCGGAATCGGGGCTTCCAGGGTGCTGCCCGCGGGGTAGCAACCGTCGCGGTGCTCGCAGGCGAAACAGGGATGGTCCGCCGGCGGCGACGCCACGCCTTCGCGAACGCGCGGAAGCAGGTCGCGATAGAGCTCGCCGCGTCGCCGGAGCGTCGCTTCGGGGCCGGTCTCGAAGCGGGCCAACGAGTACGTGTAGAACGTGACCGGCCGGCCGGGCCGCACCGCGGCGGGACTATATAGAAAGCGGGCCAAGGTATCCCGGTAAGAGGGAAGGCCGCACCTCCGCAACAACGCTTCGTCCCGACAGATCTCGAGCGGCCCCAGCGTCTCCGGGCACACGGGAATCGCATAGCGGCCCGTCTTCTTGCAGTAGGCCACGGGCGGATGATGCGGGGCAGACCCTTCCGGAACCCCTGCGGGAACGCCGAGGGCTTCCAGCGACGCGAGCCCGTGTCCTCCGGCCAGGCGCGTGGCGGCGAAACCGGCTGCCCAGTTGCGCGCGATCTGTTCGTTGTTGCCCGCTTCCGCCGGGGATCCCGGACGTGCCTCGTCGTACTGGTTGGGCTCCATCATCAGGGCGACGGAAAGCCCGGAACCGAGATCGCCGACGTGGATCTCCGCGAGGTAGGTACGGATTGGTCCCCCAGAGGGGCTCAACGTGATGAACGGGTCCGCGCCCGGGTCGGTCGATCCGGCCTTCGGGATGGGGCGGAGGCTGGTGCCCCGGGTGCCGATACCGATGCTCGGCCCTGGGCGCGCTTCCGTATCTGGGGTGTCGTGCGTCGTCATTCCCTTGCGATGCCGTGAATCAGATAGAGCCCAAGAGCGAGAGAAGATGTCCGAGTCCGCCCGAGCATCCAGAAACTCCCGCGCGGCGGTCGACATGTGCAGCAGAACGCCGATATTCCCTGTGTCCGGGGGAGCTCGGGGCGCAGGTGCCACGGCTCCGCGCGTGACGGGCAGTCTGCCAGGGCCGGATTGCACCACGGGACCTGGGCGGCGTCAAGGAGCACGGCGGACCGTGGCCGCGCGCGTTCGCTTTCGGAGCGTGGAGGTGGCGTCGGGCAGGGTCCGGTTGCTGGCGGCCGGCAGCACGGTCTACACTCCGGCCGCGGAGCGCCGTCCGCGCGACACGTCCCACGAGCCACACGGAGGAGCAGTGCACGACGGGATGGGGGATCAAGGATACGATTCCGGCGAGGAGACTCAGCTGCCGGGACATCTGCGCGAAGCCGCTGCGCGCGAGTCCCGTCGGCCGGATCCGCCGGTTCCCGGGAGTCGGCCCCTCCTCGGGTTGGTCGCGATCTACTCCGATCTCGCGGTGGAAGGGCAGTTCCCCGGGCTCCTCGGAAGGACCTACCCGCTGCGGGAAGGGGACGTGCTCTTCGTGGGAAAACCACCGCAGCCGGACGAACTGGCGTTGGCCGACGGTCGCCGGCTTTCCATTACCCACGCGCACCTGTTCCCCCGGAGCGAAGAATTCGAATACGTCTCCCGCCGGCACCTCGCGATCCAGATGCGCCCGGGCGGGGAGGTCGTCCTGATGGACTTCTCTACTAACGGCGTCTTTCTCGTGAAACACCAGGAACATGTGCGCCGGCGTGCCGATGAGACCGTCGCCGTCCACGAGTTTCGCGGAGAGGAGATGCTGGTGCTCGGCATCGACCTGCGGGTCCAGAAGGATCGCAAGGCGCGGGAGCGGGCGGCCCGGCACCGGCTGCAGATCTTTCCGTTCGCGCCCATGGGCGGTGGGGAAGTTCTGGAGACGCGACCGTGAAGTGCGCAACGTGTTACGCCGACAATCCGGTTTGGCAGACGGTTTGCTCCGCCTGCGGAGCACCGGCCCATCCCCTGCACTTGTGTCCGGCGGGGCGGCTCCTCGCCCCGGGGGCCAGCCGTTGCGACGACTGCCCGGCGCGGTGGCCGGAAGTGACGAAGTTTTCTGGGCACGCCTTGCTGCGGGGTGTGGTCTGGGTCGAAAACGGATCGATGCTCGGGGAAGCCGGGATTCGCGAGCTGCCGTACCTGGAGCTGCGTGACCGGGAACTGCCCTACGCGCTGGCGGTGCAAGAGCCCGGACAGGCTCTGGTGCTCGACGGCGATCCGGCGGAGTCTTCCTTGAAGGTTCTGATCCGTCCCGAGGGGTCGGGTTTCTGCGTGAAGCCGATGGATGGCAGCCTCGCGTGCACGGGGCTCCAGTACAGCCCGCTCTCACCGGCGGGACGGGTCGTGGTGGCCGGTACGACCCTGCGGTTCGTGTTCTTCGAGATCCCGGACTGGGTCGAGTCCCGGTGAGTCGAGGTCCGGCAGCGGGTGACCAGATGAGGATGATCGGATAGAGACAGGGAGCGGGTCATGAGCACGATCGACATTGCGGCACTTTCGGGTCCCCTTTCGCCGGAGTCTCCGTGCGGGGACGATCTCGAATACGATCCTCTCTTCGGCGAGATGGAGCGAGCTTCTCAGGGCAAGCCTGAGCAGGAGATCGGGGATACCAAAGTCGCTGCCGAGGACCCTGATTGGAAGGAGCTCAAGGCGAAGTCGATCGCCGTCCTGCAGCGGAGTCGCGACCTGCGGGCCGCGGTCTACCTGACTCGGGCCCTCGCGCACACCGACGGATTCGCAGGCTTCGCGGACGGGCTCGAGCTGATCAAGAACCTGCTGGAGCAGCATTGGGAGAAGCTCTACCCGTTGCTGGATCCGGACGACGACA
>JAGQHR010000073.1:0-6156 GCA_020431745.1 Candidatus Eiseniibacteriota bacterium | reverse complement strand
CCCACGATGCGAGTGAATGCGATCGCGTCGCTCGTCGACGCGGACACTTCGGTCCGGGCCGTCCGCACCGTGCCGCTCGTCCGGTCCCGTGCGCTGGGACAGTTCTCCCTCCGTGACATCGAGATCGCGAGCGGGGACGCGCACCCGGAAGCGGGCACCCAGCCGGTCGAAATGTCCGTGATCGAAGGCGCGTTCCAGGACTGTGACCTAGAGGAGCTCAAGGGAACGGCGGAGGCGGCGGTCCGGGCAGCCGACCTCTTCGCCGGGGTCGACGCCTATCTGCTGACGGCGGTCGGGACGATGCATGCGCCGGATCTCACCGCGCTCCCGCCGGTCCTGGCGCGCATCAAGGCGGTGCTCGGCGAACAGTTACAACGACGCGGGGTTGCCGATGCCGCGCTCGTCGGGGAGGCCGCGGCCGCCCCAGGTGGTGCTCCCGCCGCGCTCACCGGAGAGATCAACAGCCGGGAGGACGTGATCCGCGCGCTGGACAAGATCTGCGACTACTTCAACCGGTACGAGCCTTCCAGCCCCGTTCCGCTCCTCGCGAAGCGAGCGAAGAAACTGGTGTCGAAGAGCTTTCTGGAGATCCTGCGCGACATGGCGCCCGGAGGCGTCCACGAGGCCGAGTCCATTCGCGGTCCCGAGGAGTGATTTTGTGAGTGAGAACCCCGCCGGCGCCGGGCGGGGTTGACAGCAATGGACTTCGGCGCTAGAACTAAACTCGCGGTAAACGTCCGTCTGGCAAGGATTTTGAGCACTTGGTCGATCCCACCGGAGGGTCGGGCTCGTTGCTGGGCGGCTCTGGCCCACCCCGGAAGGAGGTGACTCTTTGGCTCAAAGCAGTCAGAAATTCATCGCTCGAAACCGCGCGCCTCGCGTGCAGATCGAGTATGACGTCGAGCTCTACGGAGCAGAAAAGAAGATCCAGCTTCCCTTCGTGATGGGAGTGATGGCCGACCTTTCGGGAAATCCGGCCGAGCCGCTCGGGCCGGTTGCCGATCGCAGCTTCCTGGAGTTCGACGTCGACAACTTCGACGATCGACTCAAGTCGATGAAGCCGCGCGTTTCCTTCGCGGTGCCGAACACGGTCACCGGCGAAGGAAACATGAGCGTCGACATCACCTTCGAGAGCATGGACGACTTCTCGCCGGCCGCGATCGCGCGCAAGGTGGGAGCGCTCAACAAGCTGCTCGAGGCACGGACGCAGCTTGCCAACCTGATCACCTACATGGACGGGAAGACCGGGGCGGAAGAGCTGATTCAGCGTGCGCTCAAGGACCCGGCCCTCATGCAGGCTCTGGCCTCGGCCCCGAAACCTGAAGACGGACAGCCCAGCGGAGAGTGATGACGATGGCAGACGAAGCACAGGAAGCACAAGGCCAACAGGCCGAGGCTCTGACCACCGACGAGTTCGCGAGCCTTCTGCAGAAGGAGTTCAAGCCGAAGTCGGATCGGGCCAAGGAAGCGGTGGAGTCGGCGGTCCAGACGCTGGCCGAGACCGTCATGCAAGACGCGGTGACGATTTCCGACGACGTCGTCGCCACCATCCAGTCGATCATCGCCGAGATCGACAAGCGCCTCACCGACCAGGTCAACCTGATCCTTCACCACGAGGAGTTCCAGAAGCTGGAAGGGGCCTGGCGCGGGCTGCATCACCTGGTCAACAACACCGAGACGGACGAGCAGCTCAAGATCAAGGGGCTGAACATCTCGAAGAAGGACCTGCACAAGACCCTGAAGAAGTTCAAGGGCACGTCCTGGGACCAGAGCCCGATCTTCAAGAAGATGTACGAGGAAGAGTACGGTCAGTTCGGAGGCGAGCCCTACGGCTGCCTCGTCGGTGACTATCACTTCGATCACAGCCCGCCGGACGTCGAGCTCCTCGGCGAGATCGCCAAAGTGGCCGCGGCCGGCCACTCGCCGTTCATCACCGGGGCCGCCCCCACCGTCATGGGGATGGACTCCTGGCGCGAGTTGTCGAATCCGCGTGACCTCACCAAGATCTTCACCACGCCGGAGTACGCAGCCTGGCGATCGCTCCGCGATTCCGAGGATTCGCGCTACATCGGTCTCTGCATGCCTCGCTTCCTCGCGCGACTGCCCTACGGCTCCAAGACCGATCCGGTCGAGGAGTTTGCGTTCGAGGAGGACACCGGTGCGGCGGACCACAGCCGCTACACCTGGGCCAACTCGGCCTACGCCATGGCCGTGAACATCAACCGTTCGTTCAAGATGTACGGTTGGTGCTCCCGGATTCGCGGCGTGGAGTCGGGCGGCGCGGTCGAGGGGCTGCCGGTCCACACCTTCCCGACGGATGACGGCGGGGTCGACATGAAGTGCCCGACCGAGATCGCGATCGCCGATCGTCGGGAAGCCGAGCTCGCCAAGAACGGCTTCATGCCGCTGCTGCACCGCAAGAACTCGGACTTCGCCGCGTTCATCGGCGCCCAGTCGTTGCAGAAGCCGTCGGAGTACGACGACCCGGACGCGACGGCCAACGCCAATCTCGCGGCACGGCTCCCGTACCTGTTCGCGACCTGCCGGTTCGCGCACTACCTGAAGTGCATCGTTCGGGACAAGATCGGCTCCTTCAAGGAGCGGGACGAGATGCAGCGCTGGCTCCAGAGCTGGATTCTCCAGTACGTGGACGGGGACCCGGCGCACTCCTCGGAGTCGGTCAAGGCCATGAAGCCCCTGGCCGCCGCGGAGGTCGTGGTGGAGGATATCGAGGGCGATCCGGGTAACTACAATGCCCGGTTCTACTTGCGTCCCCACTACCAGCTGGAGGGCCTCACGGCGTCGCTGCGGCTGGTTTCCAAGCTCCCGTCCGAGAAGGGTTGAGACAGGGAAGACGTCCAAAAAAGATCGAGCTTCGCGCCGGTTCCGCGCAACCGGCGCCGGCGCGGCCTCGATAAGTCCGGCGTCGCTCCCAGTGCCCCCGAGGCAGACGGAGCGGCGACAGAGACCGAAGATCAGGTTGTAGCAAGAGGTAGTGACGCTGGCGCCGGGTGGTCCGGCGACAGGCTCGACCACTCACAATCGCAAGGAAGGGAGTCAGAGCCGTGGCTGTTGACATGTTCATCAAGATTGGCGACGTCGTCGGCGAATCGAAGGACGCCAAGCACGGAGGCGAGATCGACGTGCTGGCTTGGGCCTGGGGCTTGACCCAGAACGGCACCATGCATGTCGGCGGCGGCGGCGGCTCCGGCAAGGTGTCGGTTCAGGACATCACCGTGACCAAGTGGGTCGACAAGGCCACGCCGGTCCTCATGCAGTATGTGATGACGGGCAAGCAGTTCCCCGAGGCCAAGCTGACGGTGCGCAAGGCCGGAAGCTCTCCGCTCGAGTACATCGTGATGAGCTTCAAGGACGTCATCTGCACGAGCGTCCAGACGGGCGGTTCCGGTGGCGAGGATCGGCTCACCGAGCAGGTGACCCTCAACTTCGCCAAGGTCAAGTTCGAGTACACCGCGCAGAAGCAGGATGGCAGCGCGGACGGTGGCGCGATCCCGGTGGGTTGGGACATTCCCGGCAACGCCGCTTGGTGATCGTCGTGATGCAGTGCGCAGCCGGAGGGCCCCGGATCTTCGGATCGGGAGGCCCTCCGGTAGCGTCTGTTTTTGCCGCCCTCATCCAGTCACCTCTCTGATCGAAGGAGTCAATCATGCCGGCCGAACAGAGCCTCCGGGACGGCGACCTCGTACAGGCGCTGGCCGAGCTCCAGGCCGACGTGCGCAAGGATCCCTCGAATCCGAAGCATCGGATCTTCCTCTTTCAGCTCTATGCACTCATGGGGCAGTGGGATCGCGCGAACACCCAGCTCGGTGTCGTCGGCGAGATGGACCCGACCACGCTTCCCATGGTGCAGACCTACCGGGAAGCGCTGCGGTGCGAAGCGTTGCGCCGGAGCGTCTTCAAGGGTGAGCGCTCGCCGCTCGTTTTCGGCAAGCCCGAGGCCTGGATCGCGCTCATGTCGGAAGCTCTCAAGCTGTCGTCCGCCGGTAAGGTCGCCGAGTCGCAGCGATTGCGCGGCGAAGCGCTCGAACAGGCCGAGACTACGTCCGGCACGGTCGACGACCAGGCCTTCGCGTGGCTCGCGGACGCGGATCCCCGCCTCGGTCCCACGGTGGAGGCGATCGTCAACGGTCGCTACTACTGGATTCCGCTGCGCCGTCTCCGGTCGATCTCGATCGAGAAGCCGACGGATCTCCGCGACCTGGTTTGGGCCCCGGTGCAATTCCTCTTTGCGAACGGAGGCGAGACCGTCGGCTTCATTCCGTCGCGCTACCCCGGTTCCGAGGATGCGGAAGACCCACAGCTGAAGATGGCCCGCAAGACCGAGTGGATCGATCGGGGCGAAGACTTCTTCGAAGGATCGGGACTGCGGATGTTGGCGACCGACCAGGGCGAGTATCCGCTCCTGGAGATTCGCGAGATCCGGCTCGACTCTCCGGAAGAGGCGGCCGAGACGGCGGAGAACGATGGCTGAGCTCAGCCAGCAGGAGAAGCTGCAGCCCTCCCTTCTGGATCGGCTGACCGACGACGAGCCGGAGCGGCGGGAAGAGTCGCGCGATCGGCGGGTGCTCAACATTCCTCGGCTCCGGGAGAGCGTCGTGCGCGATCTGAGCTGGCTGCTCAACACGGCGCACCTGGCGGCTTCGGTGGATCTGTCGGACTACCCCGAGGTGGAGCGTTCGACGCTCAACTACGGGATGCCCGATTTCACGGGACAGACGGCCTCGACGGTGGATCCGAGCGCGATCGAGAAGCTGGTGCGGCAGGCGATCATCTCGTTCGAGCCGCGCATCCTCCCGGACACGGTTCGGGTGCGGGCCCGCGCGAACCAGGACCAGCTCGACCACAACGCCGTGACTTTCGATGTGGAAGGCGATCTCTGGGCTCTGCCGCTGCCGGTCCGGTTGTTTCTGCGCACGGACGTGGATCTGGAAATCGGAAACGTCTCCATCACGGATGTGTCCCGCTAGGGACCGCCGGCACGAACGGAATCGATGGACCCTCGCATCCTCAAGTACTACAACCGCGAGCTGCAGTACATCCGGGAGATGGGCGGCGAGTTCGCGAAGGAGTTCCCCAAGGTTGCGGGCCGTCTGGGACTGGACGGCTTCGATTGCGCCGATCCCTACGTCGAGCGGCTGTTGGAAGGGTTCGCGTTCCTGGCCGCACGCATCCAGCTCAAGCTCGACAGCGAGTTTCCGCGGTTCACCCAGCATCTGCTGGAGATGACCTATCCGCACTATCTCTGCCCGACGCCGTCGATGGCGGTGGTGTGCCTGCAGCCCGATCGCGCCGAGGGTGCCCTCGCCGATGGTTTCGTCGTCAAGCGCGGCACCATTCTGCGCAGCCAGCTCGGCAAGGGAGATCAAACGGCCTGCGAGTACCGGGTCTCCCAGGACACGACGCTCTGGCCGCTGCAGATCGTCGAGGCGGAATACTTCTCCCACTTCCAGGACTTCACGAACGTGCCCCGGATCGACGTGCGCCGGCTCAAGGCCGGGCTGCGGATTCGCTTGCGGACGACCGCAGGGCTGACGTTCGACAAGATCTCGCTCTCGTCCCTGCGGCTCTTCCTGCGGGGAACCGATCAGCGTCCGATGCGACTCTACGAGCAGCTGATCCAGAACAGTGTGGCCGTGGTCGTGCGTCCGCCCGCCAAGACCTGGAACGAGGTCCTGCCGGCGAGCCGGATCCAGGGGGTGGGGTTCGAGGACGACGAGGCTCTGCTGCCTTTCGGAGCTCGCTCGTTCCAGGGCTATCGCCTCCTGCACGAGTACTTCGCGCTCCCGGAGCGGTTTCTTTTCGCCGAGATCGGGGGACTGGGACCGGCAGTGCGACGGACCTCGGGGTCCGAGCTCGAGATCGTGGTCCTGTTCGATCGTAGTGATCCGGTGTTGGAGAACGCGGTCGACGCGAACGAGTTCGCGCTCCATTGCACACCGGCCATCAATCTCTTCCAGCGCCGGTGCGATCGCATCCATCTCGAGTCGTCGGTCTACGAGTATCTGGTCGTCCCCGACCGGACGCGTCCGCTCGACTTCGAAGTCTATCTTCCGCTCGCCGTGACCGGACACGGAACGGCGGCTGAGGACGAACGTGAGTTCCTGGCGTTCTACTCCGCGGCGGAGTCGACCCGCT
>JAGQHR010000736.1 GCA_020431745.1 Candidatus Eiseniibacteriota bacterium | reverse complement strand
TGACGTAGGCCGTCGAGCCGTGCAGCGTGAGCCCGATCGGCTCTTCGGTTCCAGGCAGCGGGAGCGTCCGGAGGACCGCTCCATCCTGCACGCGCCACTCGACGATCCCGTCGGCACCGGCCGCGTACGAGTACGCCAATCCGGAAAGACCGGTGAGCCGGATGAACTTCACGGCACGGCCCGGCGGATGGATCAGGTCCAATCGGCGATCGATCTCGAGAATCGTGTTGCCGTTGTAGTAGGGATCATCCGCGTCAGCCTGCCAGTCCAGCACCACCTTGCGATGGCTGATCTCCGGCGGGCTGTCGAACTCGGTCGCGCGCGCGGGGATCGAAAGAGAGATCCCGACGAGCGACAAGACGCCGACCAGAAAGCCGGTCCACTCCCATGCCCGGTACGACCGGACCCGCACCCCCACCATCTGCCCCGCGTCCCTCCTCAGTGGTCCTTCCCCGTGACCAACCAGTTGACGGCTGCCGTTCCGGCATCGGTAATCGCCTGCGAGTCGAAGTACCACGGCTGGAAGTCGAAGAGCATGGTTCGCCCCTGCGGGCTCCCCGCCAAGGTATCGGCACGGGTCGACTCGTAGCGCTGCGCGATCACCGATCGGCTGAGGCCGGCAGAAAGCGCCCCACAGCAGTACGTCGTATCCATCGTGACGACCGTGTACAGGGAGTCGAGCCCCGCGATCTGCTCGATCGGCAAGAAGTCGCCGTAGACTCCTTCCCAGAACTTGATGCCACCCCGGAATTGGGTGTTGCCGTTGATCGGCTCGTACGGATTCCACTTCGCCAGATCGATCGGAATGTCCGGATACGCCGGATGGATCGAACGCGCAGAGATCATTCCGCTCGCTTCCCGTTGGGTCGCCGTCGCATCCGTCGGCTGGGACTGCAGAGTGTTCCGCATGTGCAGGAACTCCCAGATGAAGCTGTCGAACGGATAGCTCGTACCGGTGCCGGAACCCCGATCGTCGTCCTCGCGGAACTTGGGATATCCGAAGGTTCCGAAAGGAGTGGATCCATTGAGCACGCCGCCGACCCTCCCTCCGGTCATGAAGAGCCGCCCGCCGGCCGCCAGATAGGCCGAGATCTTGTGATCGACGACCTCGTGCGAATAGAGCGGTACCGTCTGTCCGAGCGCGATCACCTGCGAATGCCAGACGAGATTTCGATACTTGGCCAGGGTCGCGAGCGGCAGGGCTTCGGGAGCGGCCGGCCCGTTCTCCTGGCTGCCCAGGTACGCCGAGTACTTGTCCACTACCCCCAGGTCGTAGAACCGACGGAGGAGCGTATCGTCGAGGAACCGGTCATGGTCGGCATCGCTCGGGACCCCCTGGAACCGCGAGTCGTCGACGACGAGGGCAAAGCGCTCGAAGCTGAATCCGACGACCGAGATGATGGCGTGACAAAGACGCTCGGACTCCCGGGAATCGGAGATGTCCCTCATCTTGAGCCAGAAGTGATGCTCCGTACCGCCTTCCTCGGTCGAGAAGACGAACGGGGTCTGCAGCTCCTTCCAGGTTCCCCAGCCGATCCACCCGCCGATGCCGCGCGGATCCCGGATCGATTCGTCCTCGACGTCGGGGATGTCGAGGGCGTAGTTGACGTTGCCGGGCTCGGATCCATACGAGCTGGCGTCCCCGGTCCATTTGAACCGGATCTGCAAGTCGGTCGGCAGTGAAAGCTCCCAAACATCACCGTCGGTGGGGAATTGGAACGATCCCTGCGAGGTCGCCTCCTCCATGTCGACGACCGGCTGACCGGGGGTTCCCGTGACCGCGAACGCGATGATGTTGCGTCCTTTGTTCAGTTTGGGCTCGATGGCGCCTGCCTCGTCGACGGCTCGGACGGAGAACGCCAGACGGGCGGCGACCGGAAGATCGTCGAGGCGGAGCTCCCGCTGCGTCGAAGGAACGCGGATCCACGCCTTCTTCGACCCCACCCGCAGCGTGTCCAGGAGCAGGTTGTCCGCGTTGGTGAGCGAGTCGACGATCACGGGCTCCGGATCGAACGGCTCGTTGATACGCACGAGCTTGAACTCGTACGCCACCGGCTTGCGGTCGGGTGAGGAGCTGTCGATGTCCTCCCCGTCCCATCGGAACAGAAGTGTGCGCTGCAACTGAGGCGTGTCCCCGACCGTAATGGGGAACGTCACCCTGGATGTCGGCGCGATCGTTCGGGCATTGAAGTAGCGGAAGTCGGGCTGGGAGACCGCGAATTCATTATCGACCGCGCGAATGAAGAACGTGTGCCAATCGGTGAATCGGGTCTGGGACTGATCGCGCGGATCCTTGGTGGAGGCCTTGAACCGGACCAACGCGGAAAACCCTGTCGTGTCCTGCCACGCGTTCTCGCTCAACGTGTCGTCGATCGCAAACTGGTATTCTGCGATCAAGCCGTCTTCGTCGAACCCGTTCCAACGGAAGAGCACTTTGTAGTCGATCCCGGCCTCGTCCGAGCTGGCGGCGCCGGCCGTGATCCGCACGGTCGGACGACGATTGCCGACCCGTTCCCCGTTCTGGGTGTCATCCGGGAT
>JAGQHR010000735.1 GCA_020431745.1 Candidatus Eiseniibacteriota bacterium | reverse complement strand
ACGATGGCGATTCTCTTCGATCGCTCGGGGGACGACGTCTACCGGTTCGGCTGGGAGGGGATCGGCGACGCGATCAACACCTCCCAGGCGTTCTTCATCGAAGGCGGCGGCGACGACACCTACGTCCTGGACGCCGGCAAGAACGGGTTGGGATCGACGAACTTCAACGCGGCGACCTGGCCACCCCCGATCGAAGCCAACTACCAGTATTGTGCCACCAAGATAGGACTGTTCTTCGATCTCGGCGGCACCGACCACTACCTGGAACGCAATCCCGACGGAACGGAGACGCCGTCCCCGCAATTGCACGACGATCTGCAGCTCCTGCGCCCCGCCGATCCCTCGGTCGGCAACGATCGTCACTACGGCATCTTCCGCGACGGAGACTTCGACGTGAACGCGATTTCCTGGTTCCAGGCGGGGATTCGCTAGAAGAGCCCACTCGTACAGAAAGGAAAACTGTCATGACTCGGCAACGTCTCACGGGTTCGATCGTCGGCGCGCTCGCCGTCGCCCTGCTGGCCATCCAGCTCGTGCCCTATGGTCGCCAACACACGAATCCACCCGTGACCGGCGTTCCCCAGTGGGACTCTCCACGCACCGAGGAGCTGGCTCGACGGGCCTGCTTCGACTGCCACAGCCATGAAACCCGCTGGCCCTGGTACGCGTCGATCGCTCCCGTTTCCTGGCGTGTCCAGAGCCATGTCGACGAGGGGCGCGAGCACCTCGATTTCTCCGCGTTCGATCGGGTCCAACGGCACGCGGACGACGCCGCCGAAATGGTGACCGAGGGCGAGATGCCGCCGTGGGACTACGCGATGATGCACCCGGAAGCCCGCCTCTCGGACACCGAGAAGCAGGAGCTGATCCGGGGATTGACGGCGACGTTCGGCTCCCGCGCCGGCGGCGGTCACGAACACGGGGATCACGACGACGACTGAGCCCAGCGTAACTCACCCGTAACTCGTCTCCTTCACTCTGCCCGACGTCGATCCGGACGTCCTCGCGGGTGCGGAGCTGGACGAACCCCAGCGAAGGAGCATTGCCATGACCACTTTCGTAGTTCGGCTGCTTTGCCAGGGCGAGCATGGATATCGAGGTCGGGTGCGTCACGTCATGACCGGAGAAGAAATCTCCTTCTCCTCGCTTCCCTACCTCCTGGCCTTCTTCGACGAGTTCGCCGGAACCGTGGCGCCGACCGGTGAGCACGATCGGACGGAAGGAGACGACCTTGATGAGAAGAACATCCCGAATCCCGACCGGGAAGGAGCGTAGATTCTACAACTCGTTGTAAAGGACGCGAGCTCCGGCACCGCGGGATCCCTCGCCGTGGGGCTCCTCTGGGTCTACTTCAGTGCCATGATCCTCCTCTACGGGGCCGAGTTGGCGGTCCATCGAAAGGTCGGCGTAGGCGGACGGCGGCGGATCAGCCCTGCAGTCGCGCCGCCTGCTCGGCGAGACGCGCCAGCCGCCGAGACGGCGGCAACCCCAACTCACGCACGGTGCACGCCTCGTAGCGTTCGTATGCCTGGAGCGCTTCCCGCCGATGGCCCATCCGCGTGCAGGACTCGATCAAGTAGGCATGCAGGTCCTCGTGATACGGATCCTCTTCGAGCGCGCGACGGGCTCGGTCCGTGACCGCCGGCCAATCCGCGCGATCCGCGCTCGTTTCGATCGCCCGCACGAGCGCGCGGACGTACAGGTCTCGCAACCTCTCGCGCTCGGCCGCCACGATTTCGTCGTACGGACTGTCAGCCGCAAACTCGCCCTGCCACCAACCGAGAACGCGCGCCCACCGTGCCTCGTTCCGCATCGGATCGTCGAGATCGACTTCGCTTTCCGCAGCCCGATAGTCCAGCTCGAACGACTCGACATCGTACCGATACTCGGGGCCCGGATCGAGCCGACACGAGTCTTCCTGGAAGAGGATGTAGCGAGAGGATGGCGTCGCGCCGCGGGCCAAACCCGGCTCCAGGATGCGGCGCAAGAGGTGAATCGTCTGTCGCAGGTTGTTGGAGCCGCGACCGGGTTCCACTCCCGGCCACAGCATCTCGATCAGCTTCTCGCGGGACACCCAGCGAAAACGGTGGATCAAGAGCGCGAGAAAGAGACGGCGCGCCCGGTGGGAACGCCAATCATCACGTGTGATCCAGCGATCTCCGAGGTGGATCCGGAGCGGACCGAGGGCGCAGATTTCGAGGATCTGACCGGCTGACGCAGTCGCTGGACAGTCTGTCTCCGCCTCCTCCGGTCCGAACCCCAGAAGTCGCCGAAGGCGTCGTACCGGCGCGGGATCGATCCCAGAAGCAACCGCCGTCGCCAGCAACCGGGCCGCCTCTTCGCGCGAGGTTTCGGCGAGCACGAACTCGTGCGCGAAGGTGGAGACGCCTTCGATCAGCTCCGCGCACATCGCCCGT
Source organism: Candidatus Eiseniibacteriota bacterium (assembly GCA_020431745.1). Lineage (GTDB taxonomy): Bacteria > Eisenbacteria > RBG-16-71-46 > CAIMUX01 > CAIMUX01 > JAGQHR01. The sequence continues at coordinate 124 of JAGQHR010000735.1, read as the reverse complement.
TTCGCGGCAGGATCGTCGGCTCCGAAAAGCACCCGGTCCCGCAGCACTCGATGCAGCTCGCAGCGGGCCCCGAGCCGGCGCGCTCCTTTCAGCGCACGTTGGCTCCAGACCCCGAAGCTCTCGG
>JAGQHR010000734.1 GCA_020431745.1 Candidatus Eiseniibacteriota bacterium | reverse complement strand
AATCTCGGGACCGGGTTCGGCCTCGCCCTCAACCGCGGACGTTTCGACGGCCCCGAGCTCGTGTTCCCGGCGGCCACGATCTACACCGATCAGGGGCACCTGCTCGACCGCCCTTCCCTCGCCTACGATCCGGACTTCGATCGCCTCTACGCCGTCTACCTCGACGAGACCTCGCACGTGGGACGATGCAACGCCTCGAGCGACGGTGGCGCCACCTGGATCGGGGCTCGGACTTTGACCTCCGCCACCGCGCCGAACGGGTTCCAGGTCTGCCCCGGCCCCGACGGGACCGTGTACGTCGCCTGGGTCGACCCCTCCACGACCGGGGACGGGAAGGTCTGGGTTCGTCGCTCGACCGATGGCGGATTGACGTGGGAGAGCGCTCTCGAAATCGCGCAGCTCGGCTCGGGAGCCGCCCAACCTCCCCGCTGCTACAACCGCACCTATCAGGTTCCGGCGCCCACGATCGCGGTCGACCGCACGAACGGTCCCCACCGCGGACGGGTCTACTGCGCGTACACCGACGGCGCCTCGGGAACGTTCGACGTGTTTCTCAGGCACTCCGACGACACGGGGGGCTGGTCCGAGGCGAAAAAGCTGAACGAAGACACCGGGACGACGGAGCAGTTCTGGCCCAAGCTCCACCTCGGACCCGACGGGCGCCTGACCGCGTTCTGGTACGACCGTCGCGCCTCGGACGGGGGCAACGGACTTTGCGACGTCTACGCGACGCAGACTGTGGACGGCGGCGAGATCTGGGGACCCAACCGGCGCATCAGTGACATCTCGGCCTCGTGGTGCGGCGTGCCGTCGAACCTTGCGCCCAACTTCGGGGAGTACCTCGCACTCGGCGGCGACGATCGCTCCGCCTTCTTCTCCTGGTCCGATGCCCGCTCCGGAGGGATCGACGTCTACTTCGCGCGTGTCGACGATCGTCACGATGCGACCGTCCTGGGAACGCTCTCCGGCGGAGGCGCGACCGCGACCGGAACGAGCTGGAGCATCGCGGATGCCTTCGACGTCGTGGCCTCTCCCGCCCCCCCGCTGACGGCGCCGCTCGAGCTCGCGATCGTGCCCGTCGCCTATGCCCTGCTCGCCTCGCCCGACGAGACCGCGTCTCTGGTCGACCTGGCCGGTGGCAGCATCACGGGAGAGGCTCTCCTCGGGACTTCGACCGGACCTATCGAGGGCAGCTTCACCGTGAGCGTGGGAGCAACCGGTTCCACCGATCTCAGCTTCACGGCGTCCAGTGGAGGAACCGTCGGGACCCTCCTGCCGAACGGACCCTTCACGGCGAATCTGCAAGCCTCGTTGGTCGAACCGGGACGCATCGCGCTCTACGGGCAGCTGGTGTTCACGACCACCGGCGGACCCGAGAACGTCTCCGTCTATACCAATCTCGATGTTTCGATGAGCCTCGACCTCCAACAGAGACTGCTCTACACCCAGGTCGGATCGTTGGAAATGGAGACGGACCTGCGCCTCCACGCATCGACGCGCGTCTCGACGACGACCGATACGCCCACGGACACGCCGCCGTTCCCGGGTGACGAGACGTCGCTGCTGCAGGTCACACCGTTGCCGAATCCCGATCCGGAGCGGATCGCCATGCAGCTGGCTCGGCCCGGCCCCTTTCGTCTGCGGATGCTCGATGCCGGGGGACGCGTGCTCCGCGTCTGGACCGACGACGCACTCGACGCCGGGCGATACGAGGTGCCGTTCCGGCATATCGGTTCCGGCGGGATCGCGACGCTCGCACCCGGAGCGTATTTCCTGGAGCTGCAGCAGGGTACGGCGCGGGCGCATTCCAAAGTGATCGTGCTGTCACGAAACGCACGGCCGTAGTCACCGCGTGGGATGTCCCGAGTGGGATGTCACCCGCGGACATCCAGATGGTCTATACTCGGCCGCCTGGTGTGCCTGGCCTGCGCTCGTTCTTCCGAGTGAGATGCGCCGGGCGTTCGTCTCACTCAGACCGGTTTTCGCCGGGCTCCCGCCGGGCACTTCGCCGGGCACTCGCCGGGCACTTCGCCGGCTTGACTAGAAAGGAACCCCCCGTGTCCAAGAATCGGCTCCACCCCGTGGAGCAGCTTGCGGCTGCCCGACATCTCCAGGTTATCTTCTCGATGGTCCTGGTTCTCCTCGGTGGAGGCATCGGCGGGAACATCGTCGGGTGTTCCAGCGATTCTTCCACGACGCAGCCGACCGGGGGACTCTCGGTCTCGATCACGACGCCCGCCGCGGGACCCGTCTCGGGAACCGTCTCCATCGTGGCCTCCGCCCAGGATGCCGAACGGGTCTCGTTTCTCGTCGACGGAACCGAGATCGGAACGGACGTCAGCGCGCCGTATTTTGCCGAATGGGTCAGCACGACGGTCGCTGACGGCACGCACCGGATCACCGCCGCCGCCATCAACGGGAGCGAGCGCGTGGAAGCCTTCGTCGACGTCGTCGTCGACAACACGGGTGGAGGAGGTGGTGGCGGCGAAGTCGCGGTGTCGGTGGCTCCGCCGTCGGCCTCGATCACGGTCGGACAGACGCA
>JAGQHR010000733.1 GCA_020431745.1 Candidatus Eiseniibacteriota bacterium | reverse complement strand
CAGCTTCGAACGGCATTACGCGACCTGTCTGCTCGACACGACGCAGCCCTATCCCGGCATCCCCGAGCTGCTCTCCGACCTGGCGCAGGCCGGTCGACCGATGGCCGTCGTCACCAATAAGCCGCAGCACTTCAGCGAGCGGATCCTGGCCGCACTCGATCTGGCCGGAGCCTTCCGTTTCATCCTCGGGGAGGGCGTGCTCCCCACGCGCAAGCCCGATCCGGAACCCCTGCTGCATGCCCTCCGTCACTGCGCGCCGGAAGTGCCCGCCCATCGAGTCATCCTGATCGGGGACTCCTGGGTGGATGTGCAGGCGGCCCGCAACGCCCGGATGCGATCGTGCGCCGTCGCGTGGGGATTGGGGGTGCCGCAGGACGCGCGCGACGAGGGGCCGGACTGGTGGATCGAGACCGTTCCGGAGCTGCGAGCGCTTCTGGGCCTTTGAGCGGCAGCCCCCCGTGGGTCACAATCATCCCGCGATGAGTGACCCTGAAAGCGACATCCTGGCGGCGATCGCCGAGCGCATCGCGAACGGCGAGGCCGTCGATTGGGATGTGCTGACGGCGTCACACCCGGAGCTGGCCGATTCGATTCGGAGCCTGCAGCGCGTGCAAGCGCTGACCCTCGCGCATTCCGTGGACGACTCCGTTCCGTCCGGCGGCTCCCGGACGGATCCCTCCACCGTGGCGCCTCCTCCGCCGCGACAGTGGGGCGCCTTGCGAGTTCTCGAGCGGATCGGGGAAGGCAGCTTCGGACAGGTCTTCCGGGCCCACGATCCCGTGCTCGAGCGCGATGTCGCGCTCAAACTGCGTCGTCCGCTCATCGAGGACGAGATCGAGAGCTACCAGCACCATCTCGCGGAGGCGCGCCGCCTCGCGCGAATCCGTCACCCCAACGTCCTGCCGATCCACGGCGTCGAAATCCACGACGGCCGCCCGGGGATGTGGACGGAGTTCGTCGAAGGGAAGACGCTCGAGCAGACGCTGCAGTCCGACGGCCCGCTTCCCACCGAGGCGATCCTCGAGATCGCGTTGTGTCTGGCCCGCGCGCTGGCCGCGGTGCACGAGGCAGACCTCGTTCACGGCGACATCAAGACCGAGAACGTGATGCGCCGCCGGGACGGACACCTCCTCCTCATGGACTTCGGGGCGGGACGTGATCGACCGTTTCCGGATGAGGCGTCGTCCGACGACGTTCACGGGGCCCAGGGCACCCCACTCGCAATGGCGCCGGAGCTGCTGCAGGGCGACCCACCTTCGGTCGCCTCCGATCTGTATGCGCTGGGCGCCCTGCTCTTTCGGTTGGCCAGCGGGCGGTATCCGATCGAGGCGCGGACCTTCGTGGAGCTCCTGGAAAAATCGCGGAAGGAAGAGCGCGTCACGCTCGCCGAGCTCCGCCCCGATCTACCCACGGCCATGACGAAGGCGGTCGACGGGCTCCTCGCGCACGATCCCCGGCATCGACCCGACAATGCTGGGGCGTTCGAGATCGAGCTGACCCTGCATTTGGATGGGTCGGCGGCGCCGGTTCCGGTGACGGACGATGCTCGCCTCCACGGCGTTCCGGCGGACGGCACGCCGTTGATCGGTCGGCGGAGCGAGATGGCGTTCATTCACGAGGCATGGAGCGACGTCCGGATCGTCGGGCTCGTCGGCGCCGGAGGCTCGGGGAAGTCGCGCCTGGCGCGGGAGGCAGCCCGACGCCTTTCCGCCCGACATCCGGGTGGCTCCTTTTGGGTCGAGCTCGCCCCGGTTTCCGAGGCGACGGAAGATCTGGCCGGCACGATCGCGCGCAGCGTCGGAACGAGAGACCGTCCGGGTGCGTCGAGCTTCGACCTGGTGGCCGGGCACTTCGGCAAGAAGGACGCGTTGCTCCTGCTCGACAACACCGAGCACGTGCAGAGCGCGGCGGCCACGATCGCCCGCCGCCTCGCGGAGGCGTGTCCACGGCTCCACATCCTCTACACGAGCCGCGTTCCCTTCGGTTTGGAGGACGAGAGAGTCCTCTCCCTTCGACCCTTGGAAGCACCGCCGGACGGCGTGCGGGTCACGGAAACTCAGGACTTCGACGCCGTCCGTCTCTTCATCGCACAGGCGCGGCGGCATCGGCTCGACTACGTTTTCCACCCGAACGACGCCCCGCACGTGGCCAAGATCTGCCGGCGGCTGGAAGGAATCCCGCTGGCGATCGAGCTGGCCGCAGCCCGCGTGCGTGGGATGAGCGTCCCCGACATCGCGACGCGGTTGGAGCGCGGTCTCGACCTCCTGATGCATCAGGACGCAACGATCGGATCGGTTCATCCCACCCTGCACGCATCCATCAGCTGGAGCATCGAGTCTCTGGAGCCCGTGGAGCGGACGCTCCTCTACCGCCTCTCCGTGTTCCGTGGCGGCTGGAATCTGTCTGCCGCCGAACGCGTGTGTGCGGACGATGAGGGCGGAGCCATCGCTGGACACCCGATGGTCGACATGATGACGGTGCTCGTCGAAAAGTCGCTCGTCTCGTTCACGCAGGAAGCGGATCGAGCCGATGCCCGCTACCGGC
>JAGQHR010000732.1 GCA_020431745.1 Candidatus Eiseniibacteriota bacterium | reverse complement strand
AGCGACTCGAAGGCGGCCGGGTGAGGCTGCGGCAGGCGCGCTACGCCGATGCGGACGGTTCCGGAGTCGTGCCCGAAAGCGATCGGCTCTGGCAAATCCCGGTCGCGCTGCGCTACCCCGTGGGCGGCGGGGAGACGGCGGTCGAGCGACTGGTGCTGGGGGAGCGAGAGCAGGTCGTGCAGCTTCCCGTGGACGCGCCGCCCGACTGGGTCCATCCGAACGCGGACGAGACCGGGTACTACCTCTGGGACGTCGAAGCTCCGGTGTTGGAACACCTCGTCACCGAGAGCGATGCGATCCTGACGCCGGTGGAACGGGTCGGGCTGATCCATGACCTGACCGCGCTCCTGCGCAACGGAGCGCTGTCCGCCGACCGGTTCCTCGACTTGACGGCGCGGTGTGCCGGCGATCCGCAGTCGGAGGTCGTCGAAGCCGTGCTCGACTCCTGGCAGTCGATCCGGCTACCTCTGGTCGGTTCGGACCAAAAGGATGCGTTCGCCGTGTATGTGCGGGCGGGCCTCGCGACGGCCGTCGATCGGTGGGGACTCCTTCCCCGACCCGGTGAAGAGGCTGCGGTTTCGCTCCTGCGTCCCAAGCTCCTGCTCTGGTTGGCCCGGGACGGAGAGGACGCGCGGGCCCGCGATATTGCCGACTCCCTCACCGCCGCCTATTTGGAGGACGCCACCGCGTGTCCCCCCTCGCTCGTCCAGGCCGTTCTCGGCATCACCGCACGCCGCGCGGATCTCGCGCTCCTGCACCGGTTCCAGGACCGTTTCGAGACCGCGGGTCCCCGCGAGCGGCAGATCTTTCTGGCGGCGATCGGGGACGTGGCCGAGCCCGAGGTCCTGGAAGACGCCCTGCGTTGGTCCATGGAAGGTGAGCTCCGCCCGACCGAGCGCACGCGGATCGCGGAGTCGATGCGGGAAGAGCCGGCGCTCCAGGCCCGGGCCTATCGCTGGATGAAGGAGAACTACGGGGCGCTCTCGCAGAAGATTCCCGGCGATCACATGGCCAACTTGCCGACGTTCGCGAACGGATGCTCGCAGGAACGACTGGACGATGCCCGCGCCTTCTTCGCCGATCCCTCCCGGCAGCCCGCCGGTACCGACGTCCAGCTGCGCAAGGTAGCGGACGACGTCTCCTCGTGCATCGCACTGCACGATCGCGAAGCCCGAGTCGCGGCGGACTACTTGAGCCGGTTCGCCCAATCCCAGTAGCCCCCACGCGTTTGCAAGCGTACCGCATTCTCCATGCAACCGGAACCAGGTGTGGCCTGTCCATGAGGACGACCGGGGGGAACGCGTGTGAACGGTGACGAACGGCACTGGATCCAACGGGCGAGAGCGGGAGACGCGGGAGCGCTGCGCGCGCTCTACGAAACTCACGTCGACGGGATCTATCGACTCGCCTATCGCATGGGTGGCAACGCGATGCAGGCGGAGGACTGGACGCAGGAGTCGTTCGTGCGCGCGTTCTCCCGACTGGAAGGCTACCGGGGCGAGGCGTCGTTTCGAACTTGGCTCGGGGCCGTCGCGATGTCGGTGATCCTGACCGGGCTCGGCCGGGTCCGCCGGGACCGGTCGGTCCTCGTGCCCGAGTCGGAAAGCGCTGCCGCAGGGGTGTCCCAGGAGCCGGCGGATGTCGCGCTGCGGCTGGCGGTGACGCAAGCGATCGACGAGCTGCCCGACCTGTTGCGCTCGGCCTTCGTCCTCCACGAGGTGGAAGGATTCCCGGTCGCGGAGATCGCCGCGATGCTGGACGCACCGGTCGGCACGATCAAAGCCCGGTTGTTCCGCGCGCGCGAGAAGCTGCGCGCATCTCTGGGAGAGGAGATCCGCCCGGATCCCAGACACAGTGAGGCGCAATGATGAGTGACGACGATCTCGACCGAACGCTGCACGAGGTAGCCCGGAGCTATCGACCGGCCCCGGAGACGCCGACGGAGCGAATCTGGGCCGCGGTCGAAGCCCGCCTTCCCGGTGATGTCCGGACATCCTCCCCTGTGGCGTCGGCCCGACGCCCGCGCGAGCGCACCGGTGTGTTCCGCTGGCTCGGTGGAGCGGTCTTCGCCGGGGCGCTCGCGGTCGTGCTCTTCGTCGTCCTACGTAGCCAGCCGGCGCCCGACGCGCCCGTGTCCGATCTCCGGGAGCGCATTCGCGATCGAGTCGAGGCGCCGCGCGGGAACCCCGCGTTCGCGATGGCCGCGGGATCGTTCCTCGCCCGCGCGGATGCGTTTCTCACCATGAGGGAGGAGGCGGCACGGGACGAGAACGACACCGCCGCCGGAGACGCCGAGCTGAAGAATTGGGCCGAGAGCCTGCTGCTCGAGACGCGTCTGCTCCTGGACTCTCCGGCGTCCCGGGATCCGGGTCTGGAGTCTCTGCTGCTCGATCTCGAGCTCACTCTCGCGGAAGTCTCTCAGGGACGACACGGCGCCGGCGAGGATCTCGCGGCCGCCGAGGCGGATCGCACCCTGCTCATGCGGATTCGGTTCAAGACACCCGCCGGGATGGTTTCGGTCGGGATCTAGGTCAGGAGGCAGATC
>JAGQHR010000731.1 GCA_020431745.1 Candidatus Eiseniibacteriota bacterium | reverse complement strand
CGTGATCAGCGAGTCGGGGGCGAGCCTGGGGCAGCGGCTCTCAGCAATTCGCGAGTCCGCGCTCGACGACAACGCGCTGCGACTAGCCCTGCTCGATTCGCCCGGCAGCCCCGAGGTGGTGGACTACGCTCCGCGGGTGATGGCTCTGTCCGGACTGTGCATGCTGCAGCTTCAGGATCGATCGGGACGGATCCTGAGTGCGGGACACTTCCGGCAGGACTACGGACGGGTCGATCCGATTGCACGTGCGCTGACCGGACGTGACGACGCCGTGCTCGCGCAGTATCGGACGCCTGGTGGAGTGCGGCTCGCCTTGGTGCGTCACGTTTCGTTCGAAATGGCAGGAGAGCAGTATCACTGGGTCGGTGGCGTGGACCCGGAGTCGATTCCCTGGTTGGAGGACGACCAGCGGATCGGTCACCTGGAGGCTCGGCTCCGGCTTCCGGGCGCGGATGCGGGCGAGTCTGACGCGGAGGGTGCCGGTGGATCCGCCGTTCCGTCGACCGACGAATCCATCGTCGCGGTGATTCCGTTGCCGTTCCTCGCCGCCGGCTCGACGCGGGTGGAACAGGCGGGAATCGAGATCCGACGGATCGAGGAATCCGCCGCGACCGTCGCGCTCCGCCACCTGGACGGTTGGTTCGTCGGATACCTCATCCTCGCGCTCGCCGGTGCCGGCTTGCTCGCGTTTGCGGTGTCCGCTTGGATCAGCCGGCCGCTGCGGGACCTGGCGGAGAAGACGACGCGGGTGCATCTCCGGCACTCCCGGGTACGGTTCGTGAGCGAGCGTCACGACGAGGTCGGAGATCTCACCCGGTTCGTCGGCGGCATGGTCGATCGACTGCAGGAAGCAGCGGGGCAGCTGCAGGAAGCCGAGCGCCGCGCCACCTTGGGCGACCTCGCGCGGCAGGTGAACCATGACGTGAAGAACGGTGTCACTCCGCTCCGCAACGTGCTGCGTCACCTCGGACAGCTGGTCGAGAGCGATCCGGAGAGCCTGCCGCGCGTCTTCGCGGAACGGCGTTCGACGCTGGAGTCCAGTCTTGCCTACCTCGAAGAGCTGGCTTCGAACTATGCGCGCCTGTCTCCGCGTCAGCAGGCGCGTCCCGTGGAGGTGAACGGCATCCTGCAGCAGGTCGGAGAGGCCCAGCTCCTGCCGAACGGAGTGGATGTAACCCTGCGTTTGGCCAAGGGGGAGCTGTGGGTGGCGGCGGATCCCCTCGGGTTCCGTCGCATCATCGAGAACCTGGTGCGCAACGCCGTCGACGCCTCTGCCAGGCGTGGCGGGACGGTGGTGGTGCGCAGCGAGCGTGCGGTCGAGGGAACGGGCGCGATCGACACGGCCGCCGGGGCGTCACGCGGCATCGTTCGCATCTCGGTCTCCGATTCCGGGCCGGGAATATCGGTGGAGGAGCGCTCCCGCATCTTCGAACACTTCTACACCACCAAGGCCCAGGGAACGGGCTTGGGACTTAGTATCGTCAAGCGTCTGGTCGCCGACTTCGGAGGAAGGCTGGAGATCGAATCGGAATCCGGACGGGGCGCCACGTTCACGGTGACCCTCCCGGAGACCGAGGCGCGGGGAACGTCCGACGAGACGCTGCCTCCGCACGGACGAAACGGCTGACCCGCCAGGGGAGATCGCATGAACACCGTCCTGATCGTCGACGACCTGCCCGCCTTGCGGGAACAGTACGCGTACGACCTCGCGCGGTTGGGCGGATTCCGTACGATCACGGCGGCCGGGGGCTCGGAAGCGTTGGAGATGCTCGTCCGGGAATCCGTCGACTGTCTCGTCCTCGACCTCGAAATGCCGGGGATGGACGGCTTCGATGTCCTCGCGGAGCTGAAGAAAATCGGGAGCACCGTTCCGGTGATCGTCTACACCGGGACGGGCAACTACGATCGGTGCGTCCGCGCCGTGCAGTTGGGTGCCTACGGCTTCATCGACAAGGCAGAGCCGACCGAGCGTGTCGTCCATGAGGTGCGGAACGCACTCGAACGGGGGCGGCTCACCGACGAGGTGCGGACGCTCAGGCGGCGGGCCGAGCTCGACACCCCGCTCGTGGGAGAGAGCCGGGCGATGCGCGCGCTGCGCGAACAGGTCGGCAAGCTGGCCTCGATTCCCAGCCCGGTCCTCGTCCTCGGGGAGAGCGGAACGGGCAAGGAGCTGGTCGCGCGTGAGCTCCATCGCCTGGGACCGCGAGGCAAAGGACCGTTCGTCGCGCTCAACTGCGCCGCCCTCGCCGAAAACCTGGTCGAGAGCGAGCTCTTCGGACACGAACGGGGTGCCTTCACCGGGGCCGATCGCGCCCGCAAGGGTGCCTTCGAGTCTGCGGCCACCGGAACGCTCTTTCTCGACGAGATCGCGGAGCTCCCCGCGCCCGCGCAGGCCAAGATGCTGCGGGCGCTGGAAGAGCAGAAGATCGTCCGGCTCGGCTCGACCCGCGAGATTCCGGTCGACGCCCGCGTCGTGGCGGCGACTCATCGCGATCTCGACGCCCGGGTGCGGTCGGGCGCGTTCCGGGAGGACCTGCTCTTCCGGCT
>JAGQHR010000730.1 GCA_020431745.1 Candidatus Eiseniibacteriota bacterium | reverse complement strand
CACGATCTGATCGTCCTCGGCCGTTCCACCGACGTCCGGGATACCACCGGGGGCCGCTCCTGAGAGGGTCGGCAGCGTCAGTGCGAAGGCATCGGCGACGCTCCATACGTCCCACAGGTTCTGTGTCGTGACCGACCCGTCGCCCGGAGTGACCGGTTCGAGGCGGAAGCTGCCCATGGCCCAGGTCGGGTCCGGGGTGATGCCGGGGCGCGCGACGTCGCTCCACTCGTACTGCGCTCCGTTCTGTGTCAGGTCCGGAAGCAGGAAGAAGTCGCCCAGGGTTCGCGTGGCCGGCAGGACCAGGCTGGAGCGATCGACGCGACCCGCGGAGAATGCGTCCGCCGTCGAACTGTCGCCGTAGCTGCCGGCGAGGTACGGCACCGCGTCGCTCAGGTCGCCGGTCGGATTGCGTCCGGAGAGGAGGAAGGAACCACCCGCGTCCCTCAGCCCCGTCTTCAAGTCGAAGTAGATCGTCCGTACACCCGAAGGATTCGGCACGTCCGCGACCGCCGCGACCTGGATGGTCGTGCCGTTCGGCGCCTCCGGTACGTTGACGGTCAGGTTGCGCGTGAGGTCGATGTCGCTGTTGATGTTGAGGACCTGGTTCCCCGAGACCGGGATCTGCCGTTCGATGCCGATCTCCCGCATCACCGCCTGGTTGATCGCTTCGTCCAGCGGAAGCTGGAGGGCGGAGGTCGGGATGCGCGCCGCCAGCGAGACGAAGTCGTAGGTGCTCCCGTCGCCGATGAAGAAGTGGTAGAGCGGCTTCGAGAAGTTGAAGATCAGGAACTCGATCTGATTCGGCACGACCACGTTTCCCGGAATGACGACGTCGCCCACGACCGGGAAGTTGACCGTGTCCGCCGGGATTTCGATGTCGAGGTTCTGTCGGAGCAGATCGATCAGCTGCACCGCCGGATAGACGAAGCCGATGTCGAAGTTGCCGTCGTTGTTCGTGGTCGCGATGCCCGTGACCGTGCCGCTGATCTCCGCGGACGGTCCGTAGATGCCGCCTTGCGGGGTTTCGCGGGACAGGCGGACGACGACCGAGCCCGTCACGGCATCGAGCAGGCTGAGCCTTGCGAAGCCGTCCGCGGCCGCCGTCACGGTCTGCGGTCCCGTGATCGCAGGATCGTCGAAGGTCACCATCCCGTTGGTGTCCGTGAAGTCGATGTTGCCGGCGAACGGCACTCCCGGAGCGGGACCGACCTGCACATAGGCGCCGTCCAGCGGGGCTCCGTCCCGTCCGTCCAGAACCTGGACCGAGAGCGTGGCGGCGAAGACGGGCGCGGAGATTCCGGCGGCGAGCAGAAGTCCCAGGATCAGGGAACAGGGGGTGTTGCGGCGCGACGGAACGATAGCCGATCGGACGATCATGGGGTCCCTCGATGGTGGATGCAGGTTGCAGCTTCCGGTGCGAACGGCTCCGATTGTCTCACAGCCCCAGGTTGCCGCACCATGCCTACGACCGACCGCGTTCAGGGCATTCGAGGTCACGGGGATCCGCGATGGTCCGCATCCAGACGACCTCCGATGTCCACGATCCAGGGGAGCCGCTCCGGGACGTGTCCGCTATCCTTGCGGGTCTGTTCGTTGAAGGATCCACCATCCCGGGGAGGTGTCCAGACTCATGCCTGCTGCCACGTCGGACTATGTGAGGAGGATCCGCGAGCGGATCGGACACGATCTGCTGATGCTGTCGTCCGTCGCGACTATCGCGTTCGACGACGAGGGTCGGATGCTGCTGGTCCGGCACTGGAATCGTGGGGTCTGGGTCGCTCCCGGCGGTGCGATCGAGCCCATGGAGACGCCCGCCGACGCCGTGGTGCGTGAAACGTTCGAGGAAACCGGCCTGCACGTTCGTCCGCGGCAGGTTCTGGGCACGGTGAGTGGTCCCGAGACGCACTTCTGGTACGAGCACGGCGATGAGGTCGTCTACGTGATCACTCTGTTCGAGTGCGAGATCGTGGGCGGCAGTCTACGACCCGACGGCGACGAGACGCTGGAAGCGGGGTTCTTCACCAAGCGCGAGCTGGAAGAGCTGCCGCTCGCCGAGTGGGCACGAGGTGTGCTGCCCGGATTCTTCGATCGACCGATCCGTCCCTACTTCGCACCGCCGACTTGGACGCCGGCCGTCGAAGGGTAGGCGCTGGGTAGGTGCTACTCGCGGTAGGACTGCGGATCGATGCGCCACGCCGACGGGAGTCGATAGGGCGGTTGCCGGGGCCCTCGCCGTCTAGGGATAGAGCGCGGGCGCCCTCTGATCGTCCCGCCATGCAAGTCTTCGGCGATCGAAGCGTGGCACGCGGGCGGCGTCAACCGCTTGCGGTTCGTCCTGCTCTGCCCATTGGGGAACGAGCATCCGTTCCGGCACGACCAGGTTCCAGCGACTGGCGAGCCGCCCCGGATGGCGCGTCGCGTCAAGGTAGATCGGCTGACGCGGCAAGAGCGGATCGAGCAGCGAGAGACGTTCGTCATCGACCCACCACTCTTCGCGGTGTTGCTCCAGGAAGAACCCCACGCGGGCGGCGGTGAGTGCGCACCGGTAC
>JAGQHR010000729.1 GCA_020431745.1 Candidatus Eiseniibacteriota bacterium | reverse complement strand
ATCGCTGCGTGGCGATTGGCAGGTCGCGATCGCGTTGGTATCCTGCGGAGGTGACGGCGACCATCGATCTGTGGCATCGGATCGCGCGGCGAAGCGGCCGGTGCCGACGGCTGACGGGGGCGATGCTCCTGATCGCGACTTCGGGTCCGGCGGCGGCCCAGTCGGTCACCACGCCTATCACGATCCCGCTCGATCCCGTACAGGTCGTCACCGAAGAAGCCGACCCGGATCAGCCGCACGGATTCATCGAACGTCCGGAAGGCGCATACCTCTACGAGATCGCGACCGGGCGACTCCTGGCCCTGCTGCCTCCGATCGACGCACACGCGATTCTCACCGGATTCTCCGGGCAGTCGCTCGACCAGGCGGCCGTGGACCCGGTGCTCCCGGCCATCCTTCGTCCGCTGGACGCGTGGCCGCAGTCGCTTCCCGAAATCCCCGCCGGTCCTCCGGCGATCGGAGACGTGACCGGCGACGGGAAGCCCGAGATCGTGCTGACCATGACCGACGGAGAGGTGCTGGTGTTCGATGCCCGCGGCGCCGTTCTTCCCGGATGGCCACGCCTGTTGGAGGCTCCGATCCATCACGGGGCGACGCTCGCCGATGTGAACGGGGACGGAAAGACGGAAATCCTGGTCGCGACCGAGTCCGGCAACGCGCACGTGCTGCTGTCCTCCGGGGGTGAGGAGCTGGCCGGATGGCCGGTCTGCCTGGAGTCGCTCGGTCGCGGCGAGAAGCTGCGGGCACCGCCGGTGGTTGCCGACCTCGACGGAAACGGAGATCTGGAAATCATCCTGACCGCCACCGAAGGCACGTTCGAGGCCTACAGTTCCTCGGGCGGGCAGCTTCCCGGCTGGCCCATCCACTATCGGTCGGGCACCTCGCCGACCAATCCCGCGTCGTGCCTGGCCGCGCCGTGTGTCGCCGATCTCGAAGGCGACGGAGAGCTGGAGATCGTGGCCGCACTGAACAGCGGCGTCGTCGTCGCGACCGACGCCGACGGCGTGTCCGCGCTGGGATGGCCGCGCATTCTGCCCTCCCGCGCCCGCGGCGGATTCGGACCGGTGGCGGTCACCGATCTCGATCGACGTGGAGGATTGGACGTCGTGGTCGCGACCGACCGCGGCTTTCCCGGCCCCCCGCAGCTCGTGGCCTACCGGCACAACGGGACGGTGCTGAGCGGATGGCCGGTCGAGCTTCCCTACCCCGCGAACGGAGGGGTCGCGGTGGCGGACCTCGACGGAGACGGGTCGAGCGAGGTGCTCGTCGCCACGGTCGGCGGCGACGGCGAGGTGCTCGCGCTCCGCGCGGACGGAAGTGCGCTTCCCGGATGGCCGCGGCGCTTCCCCGCGGTCTCCTTCGGACCGGGAGTCGTAGTCGGTGACGTCGACGGTCGCCCCGGCCCCGAGGTCGTCCTTCTGGGCACGACCGCGACCTATGACTCGCGCGCCGAGCTCTACGTGTTGAACGCGAAGGGACAACCGTTGGACGGGTTCCCGGTGGAGTTCGAGACCGCGGACGCCTTCGGGGGCGGCGTGACCCTCGGCGACATCGATCAGGACGGCCGGCAGGAGCTGTTGATCGCGCTGGGAGGGTCGCCGCGGATCGCCATCTATCAGACCGCCGGAACCGCGGGCGAGAAAACGACGCCGTGGCCCCGCTCCAGTCGCGGGCCGGAACGCATCGCCCGCGCTCCCCGGGTGGAGCGGAGCTCCGGTCCCCAGCTGCCGCCGGATCGGGATCCCGGGCCGGATCAGCCACTTCCCCCCAACGAGCTGCCCGCGTCGCTCGACCCCAACACCACGATCTCGTTCGTCCTGAATCGTCCCGCGGACATCCGGCTGCGCATCCTCGACATCCAGGGGCTTCCCGTGCGGACCGCGCTCGCGGGACCGCTGCCGAAGGGGCTCTACGCGATCGAGTGGGATGGTCGGGACGAGAGCGGTGAGACCATGCCGACGGGCGTGTACTTCTTCGAGCTGGAGGTCGACGGCGCCGTCCGCACGAAGCGATTGGTCTCGCTCCTCCGATGACCGGATTCGTCCGCCCGCCGGGGCGCGAGACGAATCAGAACGCGCTGCGCAGGGTCTGGAAGGTCGCGCCGAAGCCGATGCGCAGGTAGGACTCGCTGAGCCCGGTGGTCGCCGCGTCTCCGCGCTTCCCGAACTCGATCAGTCCGTCGATGAATCCGCGATCGAACTGGATCGGCAAGCCGACACCGCCGGTGAGCGCCCACTCCGAGACGGTCTCGCCATTGCCGGAGACGGGGAGCGTCCCGTACGTGAACCCGGCACGCCAGCGCGCGCGGCGGCCGAGGGCATCGCGCACCGTCTCTTCCGGATCACCGAGCCGGGTGATCCCGATCCCGAAGCGCGTGGTGTCGTTGAGATGCGTGAACGAGCCGTTCCCGTCTCCCGTCGCCGTCGAAAAGTCCGACTGCGACCAGAAGCGACGGATGACATCGACGGAGAGCTGCATGCGGGGCAGGGCCCGAATCGCGAGACCGCCGCCGAACGCACCGGGCAGATCGAAATGAGCCGTATCCCGAATCCG
>JAGQHR010000728.1 GCA_020431745.1 Candidatus Eiseniibacteriota bacterium | reverse complement strand
CGCCGGCACCGACCAGCGGCTCGGCATCGACCGCGATCTCGACGGGTACCTCGACGCTGACGAGATCGACGCCGGATCCGATCCCGGCAATCCGCTCTCCACGCCGGGGACGGTCGACGCGCCCCAGCCGACGAGCATCCCGCTGGCGACGCGGCTCGAGCCGCTTTGGCCCAATCCGTCGACGTCGGCCAGCCGGATCGCCTACCGCGTGCTCGATTCCGGTGTGACCACCCTTACCGTGCACGACGTGAACGGCCGCCTCGTGCGGACCCTGGCTCGGGGAGTCGCCGAGGCGGCGGGACGGCACGAGCGGGTGTGGGATTTGCGCGGAGATGACGGCGTGCGTGTTCCGGCCGGGATGTACTACGTGCGGATGCAGGCGGACGGCCGCGTTCTGTCGCAGCGGGTCGTGGTGCAGCGCTGATCGCGTGCGCGCGGTGGCGCGTTGCTGATCGTGCGCGTCCGGTCGTGCGGTGCTGATCGCGTGCGGCCAGTCGTGCCGCGCCGATGCGGAGGCGTCTCGCAGCTTCCCACCGCCGTGCCGCGTACTCCACGAGCGGCATCGCCCCCGATGGACTACACTCGCTGCGATGCGGATTCGCCGGGAACAGGCTCTCTTCCTGATCGTCCTCGCGCTGGGCGTGGTGTTGCGCGTCGCGCTGCTCGGCAATCGAGGATACGAATCGGATCTCGAGCTCTTCCGCCGCTGGGCCGTCGCCGCACGTGCTGACGGTTTCGGGGCATTCGCGCGGACGATTCCGTGCAACTACATGCCGCTCTACCTCGAGGCACTGCGGGTTCTCGCGTGGCTCGGCGGCCATCTCGGGTTCGATCCCGTCACCTCACCGGCCACGTTCGTCGGCGCGCTCAAGGTCGTTCCGAATCTCGCGGATCTCATCGCGGCCGGGCTGCTCTACCGCGGACTCTCTCCCCCGTTCGGTTCGTCGCGGGCTCGTCTCGCCGCCGTCTTGTACTTTTGGAATCCGGCCTTCGTTTTCGATTCCGCGGTGTGGGGACAGGCCGATGCCGTCGTGGGACTCTTCGTCGTGGCCGGGTTCCTGTGTCTGTTGCGAGAGCGGATGTTCGCCGCGGGGCTCTGTCTGGCGTTCGCGATTCTGACCAAGCTGCAGCCGGTGCTCCTGATCGCTCCGTTCGCATTGTTTGCGTGGTCGAGTCGAGTGGGGCGGGACGGACGTGCGGGCGCGTCTTCTGCGGCGGGAGAAGGTTTGGATCCGGGTGCGGGCTCGGGGCTGGAAGCGGGCGCGGGCTCGCGTGAAGGCCGGCGCGCGGTGGGGCTCGGCGTCGCGGGGATGGCCGCGGGGATGGCCACCGCGACGGTGCTCGCCTTGGCGCCGTTCGTTCTGGCAGGCAACGGCGGTTACGTTTGGCGCGTGCTGATCGGCTCCGTCGACTTCCAGCCGCGCCTCGCGCCCGGAGCGAACAACGTCTGGTGGCTTTTCTTCGGCGAAGAGGCCAAGCGGATCTGGGACGGATACCGGTATCTGGACGCACTCTCCTACCGGGAGACGGGATTGCTCGCGCTGGCAGGTGTGGCACTCGCGACGATCGTCGTCGGTGCCTTCACCATCTGGACTAGCGCGAAGGTTGCGCGGGTGACCGATTCGGACGGTCCAACGTTTGCCGGCTCCGGCGGCCGGACGAACACCGAAGGGCCAACGTCTGCCGGCTCCGGCGGCCGGACGAACACCGAAGGGCCAACGTCTGCCGGCTCTCGGAATCGATCATCTACGGGATCCATCTCGTCATCTTCCGGGATGAGCTCGCAACGCCAAGCGTTGGATGCGAATGCTCCTGTCCTCGCCTGGCGGATTCTGTTCGGGACGTCATTCTTCCTGCTCTTCGCGTTCTACGTGCTGCCGACGCAGATGCACGAGCGGTACGTGATCTACTGCCTGCCACCGCTCCTTTTCGTCTGGGTCATGCGGACTCACGGCGCCGGCGTCCTCTACGGGCTGCTCTCGGTCGGTGCGTTCGTGACCATCGCGGCCAACCTCGTCGCCGCGTATCCGCAGAACGCTTCCGCCCTGAATTGGCTTTCCGGCTCCTGGGGATGGCTGACGCGCGCGATCGCCGTCGTGAATTGCGTCACGCTCGTGGTGCAGCTCGGTCTCGGAACGCGCCGCCTGCCGCGAGGATGGCTGCTGCCCACGATTCCGATCGTCTGCCTCGTGGCGGGATTCCTCGTCCATAGCGTCGAGCTCCGCCGCGAGGGAGTACCGCTGTCCGAGATCCGGCCGACCGAAACCCGCCAGGCGGTCGGGACCGTCCACATGAACAGCGACGCCCGAGGTGCTCCACTCATGGTTCGGGGAGAGCAGGTAAGAACAGGGCTCGGGACTCTCGCACCGTCGATGATCGCGTACGCTTTGGACGGTCGATACTCCCGGCTCCGAACCGGCGTGCGCGTCACGAGCCCCGCGGAACGAGCCACTTTCGCGAGTCGCCAAGACGAGTCAAGCGCCGTGGACGTGAGCGTCCTCGGAGACCGCGTCCCCCTCTTCCAGGCCCAAACGAGGCCGGACGAATCCGATCCCGTTG
>JAGQHR010000727.1 GCA_020431745.1 Candidatus Eiseniibacteriota bacterium | reverse complement strand
AGGGTGCTCGGATATGACGCGCCGCGGCACGCATGCGTGGCCGCGATGTTGGCGGAGGCAACGTCCGCGCAGGTCGAGGCGGGTGATTCCGGCTCGTCCGTCCCCTGGGGTGACGAACCGACCGACGCGCGAGAGCGACGGTTGCAGCGACATTTGCGCGAGCGGCTCCACCCTCGTCGCCATCTCTGTACGGATGCTACCGGCAGTGTCGATTCCCACTCGTCACACTCGTCACAAGCGTCACAAGCGTCACAAGCGTCACACCCGTCACATTCTTTCGAGCCGTCGTTCAGTCAGCTCCGTGCCGCTCCTTCCCACGATGGGGCCCCGCGGCGGGCACAGTCGACGCGTTCCGGCAGACTCGACGTGGCGGCAAACGTTGGCCCATCGCGGTGGGGTCGATCGGTTGCCGACGGGATCGATCCGGACCTGCGAAGACTCATCGAAGGCGCGGATCGGACTTTGGCGCTGCTCTTCGGCCAGCTCGAAGACTTCGATGCCCTCCTCGCGGAGGCTCCGTCCAAATACGACCCGCAGACGCCGGCGTCCCTCATCGATCGAATCGAGGAAATCCGCGTCGTGGCGGCGCCGATCCGGGCCCTCTCGTTGCGATTGCTCCTGCATCTGGAAACGCTGGGAGCTGCGACCGTGCTGGGCCTGCGGACAGCGGAATCCCTGGCCGGCGAGGCACTGCGTCTGTCTCCGCGGACCCACCGGGCAATGCTCGCGGAGGCCAGGCAGCTGCGACGGCGTCCGGAGCTCGAGCAGACGTTCCTCACCGGCCGAATGGGGACGTCGAAGCTGCGTCTCCTGCAGGGGATCGAGCGGGAACGCCTCGGACCGTTCCTGGAACGGGCGGGCCGCATCACCGTGCGTCAACTGAAACGCGAGCTCGCCTTGAGGGAGAAGCTCGGCGCCCTGCGACGGACGCTTTCGCGAGAGCTTCTCCCGGGCCGGGTGGAAGACCCACTGCCGCAAGGTGGGTTGGAAGAGCGGTTGCTCTGCATCCTCCTGCAGCACGGCTGGACAATCGAGTCCTTGGAAGAACGAGTGACGCGGTCGGCGAATCTGTACACTGGATCGGAGCTCAGGACGCTCCTGCAACGAGCCGACCGCCTTCGCCGAGGCGATCTGCATCTCGAAAACCCGCATCTGCAAGATCCGGCGGCTGACCACGCCCTGATGCACCGTCTCGAGGTTCTGGTCGATCTGGCTCTGCTCTGCGCCTGTCCGGATTCGCTGCTCGTCGGACACCAGGTGCATCCGCGGGGCCGGCAAACGTTGGACCCGGACATGGAGCTCTGCCGGATCTCGTTCTGGGCGCCGCGGGAGATCGCCCAAGACCTGGACCTCTTTCTCGATCTCGTTCACCGAAGGATCGGACCGATGCCGACCTGGGCGGCGGTCATGATCCTCGTGCGGGACGCGACGGAGACCTGGATGCGGGTCGATCCGGCGCAGAAGCCGCGGTGGTGGCGCGTGTACGAACGGGATCGGTACCGCTGCCGGGTTCCGGGATGCACGCGCCGGAGCAACCTCCATGCACATCATGCGGAGTTCCGTTCACGCGGTGGGGTCGACGCACTCTGGAACCTGGTTTCGGTCTGCTATCGACATCACCAGGATGGCATCCACGCCGGGCACATCGACGCCGCCGGCGACGCGAATCGCGGGCTGCGGTGGATCCTCGGACCAAGGGCGCGCAGGGGGCGGGCGTTTCGTGTGTACCGCGGGGACTTGCGGATCGCGTGATCGACAGCCGCCAGCGGTCAGATCCGACGCAGCTTCCACACTTGTTCGGATGGCCATCGTCTGGCCCAGTCGGCAGGGATTGCGAACGCCTGGGACGGAGCATCCGCGGGAGCCTGTAGCTCCAAATAGTCCTCGACGGCGAAGCCGACCGAGCGAAACAGCCGCAACCACGAAGAGATCGGCAGATTGAACTCCACTCCTCCCGGATCGATCTCGACCTCCTGCCAATCGATCTCGTGCATCCCGAAGTAGTCGCGATGGAGCGTCGGCTCGGCGGCCGCGCCGTTCAGCGGCATGCAACACTGCACCAGCGGTGTCGTCCCGAGGAATGCCAGTCGGCCCCCGGGTTTGAGCAGGCGGTGGGCTTCGGGGATCCAGACCCGGGGATCGCACCAGATGGCCGCGCCGTACTCGCTGATCGCGAAGTCGCACGATCCCGCGGCGAGGGGCACGGATTCGGCGTTCCCGTGCACGAACTGGATGCCGCTGACGGCGTGTTTCCGGGACAATCGTTGTGCCGTCGCGAGCTGCTTCTCCGACATGTCGACGGCGACGACGCGTGCACCTCGGCGGCACATCCAGGCGGAGACGTATCCGGTCCCGCAGCCGAGCTCGACGGCGCGCATCCCGGTCATGTCTTCGGGAATCATCGTGACATCCCGATCGGGGAGCCCCCAGCTACCCCAGGACGGAACCTCGGAGGCCCACGCTCTTTCGCCGGCCGCGACCCAGTCGTGGGCCATCCCGTTCCAGTACGTACGATTCACCTGGGCGTGGCTCACGGTTGCCCTCTCCCCAACCAACCTACGAA
>JAGQHR010000072.1 GCA_020431745.1 Candidatus Eiseniibacteriota bacterium | reverse complement strand
CGGCGAGCCCGAGCACGAGGATCGAACCCAGGGAATGGCGCATCATGCGGCCCCCTCTCGCGATTTCGATGACGAGGCGACTCTCTTCAGGAAAGAGCTTCCGGGGCCGGCCCGTCAATGGGGATTCGGTCCGGAACCGGCAGCTACCCGGTTCTCCCTCGCAGGGATTCCGGTTAGAATCGCGGCGCGCAGGGCCGGCTTCGCCCCCGGACCACGGATGGATCCATCGGATCGGCGCGCGGCGAGGATTTTTCCCGGAGGACACGTATGCGCGGACGCGCTCGGAACGCACTGTACACAGGCTCGGTCTTCGTGCTCGCGGCAGCCGGAGCGGGATGGATCGCACTCCGGTCCGGATCGGAGCGATCGGTCCCCGACGCCCGAACCTGGACGGAGGTTCGCCACGAGCTCGCCGTGGCAGAGCACGAGGAAGAGGGGAAGTTCGAAGCCGCAGCTTCGATCGGCGAACGTCGTGACGATCCCGGCGGCCGCCGCTGGCAGGAATGGCTCCAGCTACGCGATCCTGCCACCGACGAGATCCCCCTCGGCATTCGCGAGCGGGAGCTCGCGTTTGCGAACGCCGCCGCCCGGCAGGCCGTCCCGAACGCTCGCAGCTATTCATTCTCGACCTGGAGCAATCGCGGACTCTGGAACGTCGGCGGACGCACCCGCGCTCTCGCGATCGACGTCTCCGACACCAGCGTCCGAACCTTCCTCGCCGGCGCGATCTCCGGAGGAATCTGGCGCACGACCAACGAGGGACAGAGCTGGACGCTCGTCACCGGCGACGTCGGACTCTACGCTCCGACCTGCCTCGTGCAGGATCTCCGCTCCGGGCGAACCGGCACCTGGTATTGCGGCACCGGCGAGTTCCTCGGAAACTCCGCGGCGACGGTCGGTGCGGGCTACTACGGCACCGGAATCTGGAAGTCGACCACCGGCGGTCAGAGCTGGACCCTCCTCACCGCGACTTCCCCCGGCAACCCGGTCCAGTTCGACAGCGGCTTCGACTACGTGTGGAACGTGGGCGTCGACGTGTCCAACCCGTCCCAAGACGAAGTCTACGCGGCCACCATCGGCGGCGTGCAGCGATCCACCGACGGCGGGCAGACCTGGAACTTCGTCAAAGGCGCGCTCGGCCAGTCCCTTTCCTACCAGACGGACGTGATCGTCAACCCCCAGGGCGTGGTCTTCGCCGGGCTCGACAGCGACGGTCCGGACAAGGGCATCTGGCGCTCCAGCGACGGCGTGGGCTTCACGAACATCACCCCGCCGGCCATGCCCACGAGCTACGGCCGAATGGTCTTCGGCCTCGCTCCGTCCAACAACGACGTGCTGTGGGTCCTGGTCGCACCGGGATCCCAGGGCGGGAACCACAAGCTCTTCAAGTACAGCCTCTCTGGCAACAGCTGGACCGATCGTTCGGCACAGCTGACCGGCCTGCCGGTCGTCTCTGAGCCCAACTGGACGTTCGATTCCCAGGGTGGCTACGACCTCGTCATGAAGGTGAAGCCCGACGACGAGAACGCGGTCTTCATCGGCGGCGTCCATCTGATCCGGTCCACGGACCAGTTCCAGTCCGCGAACGGCCGCGCCTGGGTGGGCGGCTGGCTGTATCCCGATCCGAACCAGCCCCCGTACGAGCAGCACTCCGATCAGCACGTGTTGGTTTTCCATCCGACCAATCCGACCATCGCCTACACCGGCAGCGACGGTGGCGTCTGGAAAACGACGAACATCCTCGCTTCCACGGTGCGCTGGACCTCGCTCAACAACGGCTATCTCTCGACGCAGTTCTATCACGTGGCGATCGACGAGGGGACCTCGGGAAGCGCGGCCATCGCTTGCGGGCTCCAGGACAACGGATGCTGGAGCGTCCACAACACCAATCCCGCCGCCACCTGGCTCGACCAGTTCGGAGGCGACGGCTGTTATGTCCACATTGCGGACGGCGCGACGGCCGGCGGCAACTACTACGTCTCCGCGCAATACAGCGTCGTCTACCGGGTCGCGCTCAATCCCGACGGCTCCGACGCCCAGGATTTCCAGCGCGTGGACCCCGCCTCCCTGACCGAGCAGAACGTGCTCTTCGTCAATCCCACGGCGCTCGATCCCTCGGATACGCGCCGGATGTACATGGCCTCACTCAACGGCCTCTGGCGCGCCAACAACGTGACGGCGATTTCGACGGCGAACCCCAATCAGGAGACCGACACCGGCTGGGTCCACCTCACGAACATCGCCAATGAGTACGTGACCGCGATCGCGGCGTCCAAAGTCCCCGCCGACATCGCCTACTACGCCGGGTTCAATCTGAACAGCCGCAAGGGTCTCCTCTACAAGATCACGAACGCGAGCCAGGCGCCGGCCAACACCACCCCGACCAACATCACCGGCTCGAACTTCCCCGACGGCTACATCAACTGCATCGCGGTCGATCCGACCGACGCGAACAAGGTCCTGATCGCGATCAGCAACTACGAAGTGCCGAGCCTCTTCTATACGACGAATGGCGGAACGACCTGGACCGACGTCGAAGGCAACCTCGGCGGCGCGGCGGGTCCCTCGGCTCGCGCGTGCCTGATCATGCCGGTCAACGGCACCACGGTGTTCTTCGCCGGAACCAGCACCGGCCTCTACTCGACCTCGTCCCTCAACGGAGCGGCCACGACCTGGACGCCGGAAGGCACCGACACGATCCGGAACATGGTGGTGGCCTGGCTCGTCGGACGCCCCTCCGACGGAACGGTCGTCGCGGCCACGCACGGCGGCGGCGTGTTCACCGCCTCCGTCAGCGGCAGCAGCGAATCGTGCGCGACCCGGGCCGCGGACGTGAACGGCGACAACCAGGTTGACGTGACCGACCTCACGCGGATCGTCAACCACATCCTCGGGATCCAGATTCTTTCCGCCGCCGCGCAGCTCTGCGCCGACGTCTCCGGGGAAGGCTCGATCAACGCGGTCGATCTCGTCCAGACCGTGGGGATCATCCTGGGACAGCGGCCTGCGGACGAAGGCAACGTTGACCTCTCTCCGCTCGCCTGGAGCCGTCGTTGGGACGGGAATCGCCTCCAGCTCGACCTCGATGCCAGCGATCTGGCGGCCTTCCAGGTCGACCTTCAGCTCGCGAAGGGAACCCGTCTCGCCGGCGCTCCGATGGTCGACGGAATCGCGAACTCCGACCTGTCGTGGCACCAGCGCGGGCAACATCTGGTGATCCTGGTTCCGCCGGATCTCGGGCTTTCCGTGCGCCCGACGCCGACCACGGTGAGCGATCCGTCGTCGCCGACGTCTCCCACCAGCGTACAGACCTTGGTCGTTCCGACATCGAGACTGCTCACCACGCCTTGGCTCATGCTCGGTCACCTCCATGGCGACTCGCACGCACCGACCCCACGTCCGGGGACTGGCCGGTGCCGATCGGGTCTTCCTCCGATTCCCGCAGATCCTCGGGCAGCCGCACGACGATGCGATCACGAAAGCGCATGTCGAGCACGGCGTCGCCCGCCAAGCCGTCCGCCCGCAGCTGATCGAGGACGAGCGGCACCTGATCCCACAAATGCTGGTTGCGATGCGGATCCCAGAGGAGGACGTGCCGCCCGTCCCGCAGATAGACGGCGATGTTGCTCGCGTCGGCGCAGTCGATCTGCGAGATCGCGCTCCAGAGCTCGGGCATCGCGCTGCAGACGTGCATCAACTGGTCCCACCACGGGCCCGCGTCCGGAACGTCGAGCGTCGTCCCCGCCGCGCTCTGCAGCGGGAGTCCGGAGACGCAGGGCAGATCCGTCGGATCGAGCGCCGCGTCCGCGGAGAGGACCATTCCGTCGCGCGCCGCCACCAGGGGCGACTCGCCCATGACCCGGAGCACGGCTTCGCGCTCGCGGACTTCCACGCGCAGCGCGCTCGGAAAGACGTAGCGCACCCGCGCCGTCGCCACCCGCGGGAGCTCCCCCGGATGCCGGATGCCGAGGCGACCCACGGCGCGCCACCACGGCATCCCCGGAGTCAGGTCCAGCGCGTGGGCCAGCTCCGCCGTCTCCGTCGCGCGGTTGCCCGTGTACTCGATCGAGCGCACGCCCCAGACGGGCCTCTCTGCGAGCATCGCGTGGGCCGCGATCCCGCCACCCACGACCAGCACGAGCGCGGCCCAGAGGATCCCGCGTCCATGCCGCTGCTTCTTCCGCTCGCGGGCCAGCAGGTCCTCCAGCGGAAGCACGGGCTCGTTCCAGAGGGGGCGGTGCTTCATGCGCTCCCCCGCGGAGTGGAGGCGCTTTCCGCCGCACGTCCTGGCGAGGCATGTTCCCGAGCGTGCGGATCCGAGGAACGCGGCTCGTCTCCCGGCGCGACGGGCGAACCGGAGACGCGAGCCTGCGACCGGCCGCCCCCGTCGAGATCGCCGAGCGGCACTCCCCGCTTCGCCGCATACGCCGCAAGGATCTTCGGCGCCCATCGGGAAACGCTGCCGGCGCCGAGCGTGAGAAGGACATCTCCCGGCTCGAGGACGGCCGAAACCGCCTGCGTCGTCTCCACCTCGTCGCTCACCCGGTGCACCGTCTGGTCGCGGAGCGCGTGGATCTGGTCGAGGATCATGTCCGAGCGCACGCCCGGCAGGGGCTTCTCCCCCCCCGGATAGATGTCGGCCAGGAAGAGCACGTCGAGATCCCCGAGGACTTCGGCGAACTCGCGCGCCAGCGCCTGCGTGCGGGTGTACCGGTGCGGCTGGAAGACGACGACGAGACGCCGATCGAACACCCGACGGGCCGTGGCCAGGGTGGCGGCGATCTCGGTGGGATGGTGTCCGTAGTCATCGACCCAGAGCACGCCTTCGACTTCCTCATGGAGCTCGAAACGGCGGCCCACGCCGGAGAAGCTGCCCAGCGCCTGCAGGCAGGTGGCCTGCGGTATTCCCAGCTCGATGCCCACCGCGATGGCGGCGAGCGCGTTGAGCACGTTGTGCCGCCCCGGCAGGTTGACCTGAGCCTCCCCGAAGAGATCGCCGTTCCATTCGACGACGAACCGTTGCGCGAGCCCCTCGGGCTCGATCTCGCTCGCGCGCAGACGGTTCTCCTCTCCGAATCCGTAGGTCAGGACCCGCTTGCGCATCTGCGGGAGGAGGGCGCGCACGTTGGGATCGTCGCCGCAGACGATGGCCAGTCCGTAGAACGGGACATGACGCATGAATTTGAGGAACGTCCGGCGGATGTCGACGAGCCCGCTGTAGCAATCGAGATGCTCGCGATCGATGTTCGTCACGACCGCGATCGTCGGTTGGAGGTCGAGGAAGGAGCGATCGCTCTCATCCGCTTCGGCGACGAGATGGGTACCACTGCCCAGCACGGCGTTGGTGCCGATGCGCCGGAGCAACCCGCCCACGATCACCGTCGGCTCGAGCCCGGCCACCGAGAGCAGATGTCCGATCAGCGAGGTCGTGGTCGTCTTGCCGTGGGAGCCGGCCACCGCGATTCCCCGCCGCAGCCGCATGATCTCCGCCAGCATCTCGCCGCGCTTCAGGGTCGCGATCCCGAGCTTGCGGGCCTTGCGCACTTCCGGATTGCTGGGCCGGACCGCCGAGGACACCACCACGAGCTGGGCCCCGATGACGTTGGCCCCCGTGTGTCCGACGAAGACGGTGGCTCCCAGGCTGCGCAAGCGCGAGGTGACGTCGCTCTCGGCGACGTCGCTTCCGCTCACCATGTATCCCATCGTGAGGAGGATCTCGGCGAGGCCGCTCATCCCCGATCCACCGATCCCGACGAAGTGGATGCGTTCGACGCGGGCCGGACTCATGCGCCGGTCCCTCCGGCGGCGCCGGTGGGGGCACCCGCGCTGGCTGTCGAGCTGCCGGCCGCTCCGCCGGGTCCATCGGGTCCGCCACCACGACGGCCGCGCGACCTCCGATTCCGACTCCGATCCGGACGGACGCCTTCGGCAGCCTCACCCCCGGTGCTCACCGGATCGCGCCGGCGGTCGTCGCCCGGACCCGGACGTCGACCCTCGGAGTCCCTCCGGGGTCGTCCCCGGTCTCCCCGCGATTGTCCGCGGTCTCCCCGTGACGGTCCCCGGTCCCCGCGGGAGGGTCCGCGATCCCCCCGCGATTGCGCCCCACCCCGTCCGGGGCCGCGATCGGATCGATCGCCGTCACGCCCGCCGCCATCCCGACGTCCGCCGCCGGAAGACGCGCCGCCGTCTCCCCCACGACGCCCGCGTTCGGGCATCGGCGGATCGGCGATCTCGACGCCGGGGAGATACCGGACGAGCGCCGCCGCGATGCGATCGGTCGCTTCCGGCCGCGCCATCCGATGGGCGGAGAGCGCCATCTGCCGGAGCAGCCGCGGATCGCGCATCAGCTCGTCGATCCGCTCCGCGAGGAAGGCGCCGGTGAGCCGATCCTCGGTGATCATGATCGCCGCACCGACATCCTCCAGCTGCTCGGCGTTGAGCTTCTGGTGATTGCCGGTGGCGTAGGGATAGGGGATCAGAATCGACGGCAGCCCGCAGGCCGTGACCTCGGAGATCGTCATCGCGCCCGCGCGTCCGACGACGAGATCGGCGAGCTCGTAGGCATCGCCCATGTTCGGGATGAAACGGCGGACCCAGGTCTTGGCCTGCAGCGCCCGGCACCGATCGACCATCCACTCATGATCCCGCTGTCCGCTCTGGATCAGGAACTGCAGGTCGTCGCGACCTTCGAAGATCGCGAGCGCGTCGACGATCGACTGGTTGACCGCGTGCGACCCCTGGCTCCCGCCCAGCACGAGGATCGTGAAGCGATCCTCGTCGAGACGGAACTGCCGCAGCGCGCGCGAACGGCTTCCCTGCAGCACGGCCGCCCGCAGCGGGTTCCCCGACAATCGCAGATGACGGCGTCGCGGAAAGTAGCGCCGGGCACTGGGAAAGGCGAGGTGCACCTCGCTCGCGAAGCGCGAGGCGATGGTGTTGGTTCGTCCCGGCACCGAGTTCTGCTCGTGCAGGACGATGGGGATGCGGTGCATCCAGGCCGCGACCACCACCGGTGCCGAGGCATAGCCCCCGGTCGAGAACACGACATCGGGATCGAACTCCTTGATCAGGTGCCGCGCCCGGAGCACGGCCCGGAAGAGCGCGATCCCGGCCCGGATCGAGCCCGGGCCCACCTTGCGCGGAAACCCGACGCTCTCCAGCGCCTGGAAGGCGTAGCCGGCCGCGGGCACTTCCTCGGCCTCCAGGCCGCGTTGTGCCCCTACGAAGACGATCGACTCGGCGCCGATCTTGGGTCGCAAAGCATCGGCGACGGCAAGCGCGGGATAGAGATGCCCGCCGGTGCCGCCACCGGTAATCATGACTTTCACTCGTTCCTCAGCAGGCGCTCCGTGCTGAGCAGAGCCCGGGGTGATTTCCGAGGGGGCCGCACCAAACGCGAGACGGAGAGGAGCACGCCGATCGCGGTCAGATTGACCAGCAGCGAGCTCCCGCCGTGCGAAATGAACGGCAGCGGCACTCCCGTGACCGGCCCCATTCCCAGGGTCACCACGGAGTGCAGCAGGAAGTTCATGGCCACGCTCATCGTCACGCCGGCAGCGAGGAGCTGCGCGAAGCGATCCGACACGTTGCGGGCGATGTACAGCCCTCGATAGATCACGATCCCGAAGAGCACGAACAGCAAGAAGACGCCGATGAATCCCAGCTCTTCACCGATCACGCCGAGGATGAAGTCGGTGTGCGGAAAGGGCAGGTAGAAGTATTTCTGCAGCCCCTCGCCCAATCCCTTTCCGGTGACGCCACCGGAACCGAGCGCGATCAGGGACTGCTCGACTTGATAAGGGAGGGTTCCATCCCCACCCTGCGTGATGAACTGCTGAATCCTCTTCAGCTGATACGGCTGGACGACCAGCGGAATCAGCACGACCGGCAAGGCCCCGAGGGCCAGCCGGAGAATCGGTTGTCCCGCCAGGAACAGGACTCCGAAACCCAACAAGATCAGGAGCGCGGCGGAAGAGAGGTTGGGCTGCAGCGCGATGAGCGCCGCCAGACCGAACACCGCCAGAAGCGGCCAGCGGAGACCCCGCCACCCTTTCTCCACCCACTCCTCGTCGCGCGATGCATACCAAGAAAGAAAGACCACCAGACCGAGTCGCGCGAACTCGGCGGGCTGCACCTGGAGCAGCCCGAGATCCAAGAACCGCTTGGTCCCGCGGCCGTTTGCGGTCAACCCCAAGGGCAGGACCAGGACGAGCAACGCGAGCGCCGCCAGGGCCAGGGCCCAGATCGCGGCCCGCCCCTTGAACCAACGGACGGGCACCTGCGATAGCACGGCGAGACAAAGGACGCCCAGCACCAGCTTGGGCAGGAGCGCCCGCAAGTACGCGGTCTGCGAGCTCGCCTCCACCGTGGCGAGGATCGCACTGGAAGAATAGACCATGAGGACCCCGACAAGACAGAGCAAGATCACCGTCACCAGCAGCCACTTATCCGTTCGCCCCGTCAGCATCGTCCCCTTCCTCCCGGCACCCGACCCGAGTCGCCCCTGGTCTCCGCCCCCGTCGATCGTCCCCGTGGCAGCCTCATCGGTCCCGCTCCCGGACCCGCTCTTGGACGAGCGCCCGGAAGCGGTCGCCTCGGTCTTCGTAGTCCCGGAACATGTCGAAGCTCGCACACCCCGGCGAAAGCAGGATGCGGTCTCCGACTCGCGCGTCCTCGAGAGCGGCGTCGAGCGCCGCCTCCAGCGATGGGCAGCGGATGGAGCGCGCCGTGGACCATTCGCGCTCCATCTGCGCCGCCGCCTCCCCGATCAGATAGACCCCGGACGTGCGTTGCGCCACCAGAGTCGCCAGGGGAGCGAAGCCTTGTCCCTTGGGCACCCCGCCCGCGATCAGCCGCACCGGCCGATCGAACGCCTGCAGGGCCACCTCGAGCGACCCCACGTTGGTCGCTTTGGAGTCGTTGATGCACTCGATGCCCGCGATCGTGCCGACGTGTTCCAGACGATGCGGCAACCCACCGAAGTCGGCCAACGATGCGGCGATCGCGTCGGGCGTCGCCCCCAGAGCGTGGGCCGTCGCCGCCGCGGCCATCGCGTTCTCCAGATTGTGTCGACCGGGCAGGGAAAGCCGCGCGCGTGGCTGGAGGGGGACCTCCAAGCCCCGGTCCCGGATCCAGATCCGATCGTCACGCAGAACGCAGCCTTCTGCGCCACGATCCTTCATCTGGACACGGAGGCATCGGGCCGGCACCACCACGCGCGCGAGCTCGTCCATTTCGGGTCCGTCGCCCAGGACCGCGACGTCCTTCGCGGTCTGGTTCTGGAACATCCGCAGCTTGGCGGCGCGGTAGGCCGCGAAGCTCTCGTGCCGATCGAGATGATCGGGACTGAGGTTCAAGAGCGTGGCCACTCGTGGATGCAACCGGGACGAGTCCTCGAGCTGGAAGCTGGAGACCTCCGCCACGAAAACGGCGTCCGGATCCTCTTGGACGCCCTCACAGATGGGACGCCCGATGTTCCCCACCACCTGCACCGCGACCCCGGAGCGACGCATCATGTCCCCGGTCCAGGCCGTCGTCGTGCTCTTGCCGTTCGTTCCGCTGATCGTGCCGATGGGACCGCGGGCGGCGAGCGCGCCGAGCTCCAGCTCCCCGACGACCGGGACTCCGGCGTGAACGGCCGCTTGCACGAAGGGAGCGCGGGGGTCGACACCAGGCGATTTGATGATGAGATCGATCTCGTCGAGCCACTGGGCATCGTGCTCTCCGGCTCGGAGCTCCACGGCGTGCGCCGAGCGGCGCAGACCGGACATCCGTTCCTCGGTCGATGCACCCGGGACCCGGTCGAGGAGCAGGAGACGCGCCGCCGTCCGCGCGGCGAGCAGGGACGCGGCGGCCCAACCGGACCGCGCGAGTCCGAGAACCGCCACGCAGGGCGGTTCGTGCCGGAGCCGCAGTCCGAGCT
>JAGQHR010000726.1 GCA_020431745.1 Candidatus Eiseniibacteriota bacterium | reverse complement strand
AGTACGAGAACTCGGGAGCGCCCGAACCGTATTCGACCGACGTGAGCGCGAGCAGGCGGTAGCTCATCCACACCAACCACGAGCGATGGACCGGAAGCTCCGGCCGCAGCTCGAGCGCCCCTCCCAGTGCGGGGTTGTGGAAGCTGCCCAAGAGCGGGTCCTTCCATCCGCTGAACGCGATCACCCCCTGCAGACCCACGTAGACCCGAACCGCATCGGGCCCGCCCGTCGGGTGAGCGTTGGTTTCCACTCCCAGCGAAACCGGAAGCAGCCAGAATCGATTCCCATCGAGCTCGAAGGTGGGATCGCGCCGGATCTGATCTCCGGACGCCGAGACGTATCCGACATCCACCCGAACCCGCGAGCGGTTCTCGACCAGGGGCGCGGCGAACCCGAAGGTCACCTCTCCCCCCGATCCGTAGATCTCGCGCAGGCCGCCGTTCCAGGGGACATACACTCCCCCGCCCGCGCTCAGCACGTAGGGCACCGCCGAAGCGGTTCCGGTTCCGAGGGTGAGGGACGCGAGGAGCAGGGGAACGGCGAATCGAAGCCATGAGACGAAAGTGCGTCGACAGGACATGAACGACCTCCTCTCGACTGGAGCGTGCCGGCAAGGACGCCGGCGGGACCCCGTCCACCGACGGGGCAGCGGTTGCTACGCGACGCTTGCTAGCGATGGAACGCTACCGGCTCCTCCATCCCGGCCAAAGTCTGGACGACTCCGTAAATATAGCGGACGTTCCGGGTGAAGCCAGGATATTGAATGATGTCGGGCGTATCACCCGGGGTCCCATAAGTGCCATACGCCCCTCCGAAGAAGGTGAGCGTCGGCACGCCGGCCCGATAGAACGGAATGTGGTCGCCGCTGCGGGAGATGTCGCGATCGATCCGCAGCACCACCGGATCCTTCATCTGGTCGTTGACCCCGCGGATCAGGTCACCGAGCCCCTCCCCGCTGTCGGTGCCGAAGACTTCCAATCGCTTTTCCGTCGGCACTCCGAGCGCGAAGAGATTGATCGCGCAGGAGACATCGGCGGTCGGGATGACCGCTTCTCGAACCAGAGACTCGGCGCCGACCGAGGAAAGCTGATGTCCGGACAGCGCGACGAAGTAGATGGTTTTCTCCGGCTGCGGCATCTTCGAGAAGGCCCGCGCGATCTCGATGAGTGCCGCGATCCCTGTCGCGTTGGCGTTGGCGCTGGAATGCACCATCGGATGGCCGTTGTCCTCTCCGACCCCGAAGCCGTCGTAGTTGGCGAGCAGGACGACGCTGTCTTTGGTGCGGCCGGGGACCTTGCCGACGACGTTCGTCATGCGGGTCTCGAGTCGGCGCAGCTTCACCACGAGCTCGACCTGCTGATCGACGGCCGCCGAGTGGGGCTGGCGCGACTCGTCAATCTCCTTCTGGGCCAGAGCGAGGTCGAGCCCCGCGGGATCGACCATCGCCTGCGCGGCACTGACCGTGAGCTGCGCGATGAGAAGACCGGCATTCCGATATCCCACGTCGGTGGAGATCTTCCAGACCCGCTCGGGATCCCGCGTGTAGAGCGGCCCCGGCGTCAGGAGGAGTCCGACCGCGCCGTGTTCCCGCGCCATCTCTGCCTTCTGGTAGAGGTCGCTGTGGATGGTCTGGGCGAGACCGTCGAAGGGGCTGTCCGGGTCCTGCATTCCGGGTTCGCCGAGGAAGGCCAGCACGATTTTGCCGGCGACGTCGATCCCTTCGTAGTCGTCATAACCCAGCTCCGGAGCCGATACGCCGTAACCGGCAAAGACGAGCGACGCGAGCTGCTTGCCGTCGTCGGAAAGACCGAGGGGCGTGTAATCCTTGTTGAACTCGTATCCCCGCGAGAGGTCGCGCAGCCCGATCACGCCCTCGACTCGGACCCCACTGTAAACGCGAAAGCCCTGCCGATAGCGCTCCGTGCCGGCGGGCTTCAATCCGACGGCCTTGAACTGGTCCTCGATGTAGCGGGCCGCGGTCTCGGCTCCCTCCGAGCCGTTCGCACGTCCGTCGAGCTTGGGATCGGTCAGCGTCTCGACGTGGTGACGCAGGTGGTCGACGGTGATCTGATTGGCTCCGACCTGGAGCTCGTTCGCCTGCACCGCGGTCACGAAACCCAACACACCGAGAAGAGCGAGCCTGAAGCGCAACGAGGCCTCCTGTCCTGAGCTAGTCTTGCTTCACCGATTTCGCGGCTCGGCCGTGGGCCGCGCCCGGAGGATAGCCTATCCTTCGACCGTCCCCGCCACCACCACGACGAGATGTTCCGGATCGACCAGGCGCTTGGCGCACGCCTGGATCTCGTCCCCGGAGACCGCGCGGAGCCGATCCCCGAAGGCCGAAACCGACTCGGGACCCAGCCCGAACGCTTCCGCCTCGAGCAGCGCGGCGGCGATCCGATCCTTGGATCGCGTGCGGAGCGCGTACGATCCCGCTGCGTATTCCCGCGTGCGCTCGATCTCGGCGTCGGTCAGACCCGTCGACCGGAAGTCGCGCAGCACCCGTTGCACGCTGTCCAGAGCCCGACCCACGTTGTCCGGATTGACTCCCAGGGTGGCGACCCAGA
>JAGQHR010000725.1 GCA_020431745.1 Candidatus Eiseniibacteriota bacterium | reverse complement strand
CGAGCGGTTGCAGAACGCACGGCGCTTTGCGGAAACGGCATGCCCGCATCGAGCTGGCGATTCGTGCACCTTGCGGGGGATCCACTGGCACAGGATTTGGTACTGTGTCCGGTATGAAGCACCGGGGGATCTACTCACCGCTGTGGGGCATCGTCGGTACGGTGGCGCTCGCGCTCTCGTGGGCGATGTCCGCGCAGGCCACCACCGCGTTCCAGTCTCGCGACCTCGCACCCAACCCGGAATGGCAGGCCACCCAGGGTGCGTTGGCCGTTTCCGGGCTCGGTCTCACGGCCGGCCTCGCCAATCCGGCCGGCGCGCGGAGCGAGAGAGCCTCGGCCTCCTTCAGCCACCTTCTCTGGGCCGGAGACCTGTCGCGCGAGTGGGCGGCGTTGTCGGTTCCGCTCGGCCCGCGGTTCGGCTTCGTCGTCGATGCCGCACTGTTGCATGGTCCCCAGCTCTCCGGATATGACGACGACGGTGCCGAGACCGGCAGCTTCGGCGTCACCGAGTGGAACGCCGGCGGCTCCGTCGCGATGGAGATCGGAGCGGGCCTCGGAGTCGGGGTCGGTGCCCGGGTTCATCGTCTGGAAGATCTCACCGAGCCGCTGACCGGGGTCGGGATTTCCGCGGGAGCGCGCTGGCAGACCGGCGCACAGTCCTTCGGGGCATCGATCACCGATCTGGGAAGCGTGCAGTCGAAGGCCGAGGGTGTCCCCCGCTACGACCTGCCGACGCACTGGCGAATCGGCGCCGAGCGCACGATGCCGCTGTATCGGGTGGGAGCGTCGCTGCGTGGGGACGAGGGCGCGACCGTGGCCGGGTTCGGGTTCTCGATCACCCCCACTCCCTGGGTGTCCTTCCTCGGCGGTCTGAGCAGCGGAGACGATTCAGAAGACGGCGGCATCGCCTGGTCTTCCGGATTGCAGGTCGTCCACCAGGGGATCGAGGTCGGTTATGCGGTCCATCCGGCCGGCCCCCTCGGAACGACCCACCAGTTCAGCGTGACCGTGCCGCTCCGGGGTGATCGCTCTCCCTGGATTCCCGAGCGCTCCAGCCACTGACGATCCGATCGATACCGCGACCGAACCCGTGCGACCCCGGGCCCTACGTGCTCGGGGTCGCGTGCGTGTCGTCGATACACCCCGCCGATCCGGACTTCGTATCGGACCGACCTGTTCCGGGACCCGCCCCGGGTCGTGTCCTGCTGGCTATCGCCTTGACCTGCCTTCGCGGACGGTAGTACCAATCAACCGAGCGTGCGGCACCGCATGCCGTTTCCGCTGCGTCAGGAGATGCAGCCGCTCGGTCCTCGCCTGAGCCGGCCTGGTGTACCTACCCGGCCGGCGATTCCGAATCGAGGATCCCAGGGAAAGGATGTCGAAATGGCCCGGATCCTCATCACCGGCGGCGCCGGATTCATCGGCTCGCACGCCGCGCTCCACTTCGCCCGCAAGGGATGGAGCGTGCGCATTCTCGACAACCTTTCGCGCGGGCGACTCCTGCACAAGGACGACCCCAACGCGCGCCACAACTGGGACCGTTTGGGGGCGGATCCGCGGATCGAGCGGATCGAAGGCGACGTCCGCTCCGCGGAATCCCTGGCAGCGGCGGTCGACGGCGTGGATGCGGTCCTCCACGCGGCCGCTCAGACCGCGGTCACGACTTCGACGGTCGATCCCGCGACCGACTTCGAGACCAACGCGGCGGGAACGTTCCGTGTCCTGGACGCGATCCGGCGCACCGGACGCAAGGCCAGCTTGCTGTACTGCTCGACGAACAAGGTCTACGGCGAGAACGTCAATCATGTGCCCCTGATCGAGGACGAGAACCGCTATCGCTTCGGTGGAGACTTCACGCACGGGATTCCGGAGAGCTTCGGGATCGATCTCTGCGAGCACACACCGTACGGGTGCTCGAAGCTGACCGGTGATCTCTACGTGCAAGACTTCGGCCACCTCTACGGTCTGCGGGTGGGAGTCTTCCGGATGTCGTGCATCTACGGGACCCACCAGTTCGGCCTCGAGGACCAGGGATGGGTCGCCTGGTTCGCGATCGCCGCCCTGCGAGGCGCCCCGCTCACGATCTTCGGCGACGGCAAGCAGGTCCGCGACGTTCTCTGGGTCGACGATCTGGTCGGGGCCTACGACGCCTTCCTCGAGCACGGCCCCCAGATCGGGGTCTACAACATGGGTGGGGGAGCCGAGCACACGCTCTCCCTGCGGGAGCTGCTGGCCCAGCTCGAGGAGCGCCTCGGGCGCCCCGTGCCGGTCGGACACGGGGATTGGCGTCCGAGCGACCAGAAGGTCTACGTCAGCGACATCCGCAAGGCCCAGAAGGAGCTCGCCTGGCGACCCCAAGTGACTCCGCGGGAAGGCGTCGATCGGCTCCTGACCTGGGTGCGCGAGAACGAAGGGTTGTTCTCCCACTTCGGCGCCTGACGGGGACGTCGCACGGCCCGCGGCGGCTCCGTGTGTGTAGTCGAGGTCCCCGGAGGGATGGCTCGGCGCGAAGAAGTCGCGATCCCCACGCGGGTTCGTTGCATCCAAAAAACCGGACGCCGCCCTGCGACC
>JAGQHR010000724.1 GCA_020431745.1 Candidatus Eiseniibacteriota bacterium | reverse complement strand
CCCGTAGCCGAGCTCCTCGAGCTTCTCCGCCGGAACGAACCGGAGCGCCGCCGAATTGATGCAGTACCGCTGACCGGTGGGCGCCGGGCCGTCCGGGAAAACGTGTCCGAGGTGCGAGTCCGCGACCTTGGAACGAACTTCCGTGCGCGCGTAGCCGAGCTTGTGATCGGTGTCTTCCGTGAGGTGCTCGGGCGCGATCGGACGGACGAAGCTCGGCCAGCCGGTGCCGGAGTCGTACTTGTCGAGCGAGCTGAACAGCGGCTCACCCGAAACGACGTCCACGTACAGTCCGGCGTGCTTGTTGTTCCAGTACTCGTTCCGGAACGCAGCCTCGGTCCCCTCGTGCTGCGTCACCCGGTACTGCAGGTCGTCGAGACGCGCCCGGAGCTCGGCGTCGGTCGGCTTCTTCCAGTTCTTCATGTCGGACTCCTGCCACCGCTCGGCGGAGGCGTCGGTCGGGGGGTTCGCCGCACGAAGGGAGTTCGTGCCGAGGAACCCGATCAGGGTGAGGACGAAGGCGGACACACCCCACGCCAGTCGGCGCCAGGCCGGACGGAGCGACTCCGCGTGCGCTCCTCCGAAACGCGGGCCGGGCGTACGATTCGCAACGCGACTCAAGTTCTTCTCCCGGTTCGAGGTGCGGCGGATCGCTCGTTCTCGAATCCGCCGGTTTGGATGCGGGTCACGGGGATTTCGATTCCCCCCGCCGCGGATACGGGATCGGGGGGCCGGCCGTGACGGCGCCTCGGAGCCCCGATCGGTGGTTCTACCCCGAGATGGGGTGCCAGGATCCGCAACGGAGCCGGAGGCGCGGGCTCGTCGCCCCCCGCGGAGCGGAAGGGGACAGCGTGAATCGGCTCTGTCCGGAGACCGGGGGAGGCACGGTCACCGCGAGCGAACGATGCATTTCGGGAGACGACTCGTGCAACGTCACGTGCGTCTGCACGCTCCCGACGCTCGCGCGCTGCTGGGCGACCGGAACGGCGTCGTCCGGGGATGAGACGGTCGGAGTCGCCCCGACCCCGACCGCTCGCGCGTCAGAAGAGCAGCTTCTTCGCCTCCCGGAGGCGGAACAGCTCGTCCTCCAGGGCGCCGAGATACTCGGCGCGGAGCGTGGCCCGATCGATCTCGACGTCGCGCTTGCGCACGACCGAGTACGACTGGTTGCCGTGCAGCCCGCGGGGCGCGGTCTTCTCCACCACGAAGAACCGTCGCAACAGTGTCTCCCAGTGGGCCGTGGAGTAGAACGTCGCGAGCTGGGTGGATCCTTCCACCCCCGGCCCGAGCAGCACGCGCTCCACGCACGTGGCGGGAGTGGCGCGGGGGATCTCCCCCTTCGCGCGGAGGTCCGCGTACAGCGTTTCGTCGTGGTAGGTCACGAACGCGTGGCCCCGCGGGGACAGCATCCGGTGGATCTCGGAGAGCCAGTAGTCCGTGGTATCTCCGAGGTGCGTGAACACGGAGATGACGTACGTGGCGTCGACCGACCCGTCGGGGATGTTCCGCGTGGTGTGGACGAAGCGATCGGGAGGCAACGTGCCGAGCGACCGGGAATGGTGCAGCATGCCCGGATCGACGTCGAACCCCGTGAACACCGCCTCCGGAAGCGCCTGGGACAGCGGCCAGAGCACCCGGCTCAGGCCTACGCCGAAGTCGAGCACGTGACGGGCGCCCGCAAGATTCGGAATCTCGGCCGCGAGGAGCTGCGCCACGCTCTGGCCGACCCGCAGGAACGGCGCGCGGTCCTTCGATCCGTTGACCTTCTTCACGAGAAACGAAGGAAGGGCGGCGAACCACTCGGCGTGCCGCGCATCGAGCGCCTCCCGACGCGCCGCATACCGCTCGACGCGCGCCCGCGCCTCGTCGTGCCCGGGATCCGCGTCGAGCACCTGCTGCCAGAGGATCTCGAGCGTGAGACCGAAGCGGGGATCGTCGCGGTGCTCCTCGCTGAACGCGAGAAGAGACGCCAGTTCCGGGATCTCGTTCGTGGGGGATCCCTTGGCACCCTCCGGTCCGCTCCAGCTCGTCTCGATCGTCATCCTCGCTCCCTCCCGTTCGCCGTCGTGAGCCTCCACGCTGTTACGTCCGGTATCGGCGCCTAGCGCCGCGTTCCAAAGAACAAATCGATCGGCCAGAAACCGCCAGCAAGGGACACGGAATCCGAGATCGGATCGGGATCGGGCTCGCGCCTACCGATACGTTGGGGGACACTGGGGAGCGCCGATTCGAGGATCGCGACCCGAGGAGACCGAAGAATGCTCGAGACGTTCTTTTCGATCCTGCTGCTCTGCGCCGACTGCGCGGAGGGCGGACCGCCGCACGAAACCCTCCTGCGGGAGATCGCACTGGACGACGAGGTCGCGCTGGTCGAGCATCCCGCGCTCTCGTTCGATCGGGACGTGAGCAGCGACGGGGGCGGCTCCGCCCGCATCGTCGCCGCCGGACCCGGCTCGTTCCCGGTGTGTGAGGTGCAGAATCCGGTGCCCGTCGTGGCCCGGGGCGGATTCCTGGCGTTCCGCGCGAACCTGCGATCCGAGGGACTCGAAGGGCGCGCGCGCCTCGTCGCCCAC
>JAGQHR010000723.1 GCA_020431745.1 Candidatus Eiseniibacteriota bacterium | reverse complement strand
CGACGATCGGTCGGGTTCTCGCTTGGGCTCACGAGCTGGAGCCGGGGCGCCGGCTGCCGGTGCGGCGGCCCGGGCGTTGCCCGACGGTGCGGCTGCTCGGGGCGCCTGGGGTACGCCGTGCGCCGGCGCCGCGGCGGGTGCCGGCGGCGCGGCGGTGGGAGCATGCTTGCGATCGCGCGGGACCACCGTCGTCGCGTCTGCGTTCGCGTTCGCCCGCGTCTGCTCCACCTTCGGCGTGGGGTCCGCGATGATCGTTTCCAGCTCGCGAATCGCCTCGGCGAGATCCGAAATGCGCTGCGCCGCGTCCTTCGCCATGCAACGGGCGACCAGCCGCTGCAGCCGGGAATCGAGCTGCGGGTCCAGCTGTCCCATGGGCAGCGGGTCCTCGTTGAGGATCCGATGCACCACGGTCGGGACGGTATCGGCCGCGAACGGATTGGTCCCGGTGAACATCTCGTACAGCATCACGCCGAACGAGAAGATGTCGGAACGCCGATCGACCGGTTCCCCGCGAATCTGTTCCGGCGACATGTAGCGAGGTGTTCCGAGACTGGAATGGGTCATCGTGCCGGCATCGGAGTCGAGCCGGGCGATTCCGAAGTCGAGGATCTTCGCCCTCCCGTTCTCCAGGATCATGATGTTCGCCGGCTTGATGTCGCGGTGGATCACCGACTGCGAATGTGCGAATTCGAGCCCCTTCGCGACCTGCAGGGCGATGTCGAGACGTTTCGCCAGGGGCAGCGAATCGTCCAGGATCGCCTGTCGCAGATCCGTACCGGCGAGCAGCTCCATCACCAGGTACGGCTTGCCGTCCCACTCATCGAAGTCGTGGAGCGTGACGATGTTCTCGTGGGAGAGTCGGCCGGCGGAGCGAGCCTCGCGTTGGAATCGCTCGCGGGTGCCGGGAGCCGAGAGCGCGACGTCGAGGATCACTTTGATCGCGACGTCTCGTCCGATGATCGGATCGTGCGCGCGGTAGACCGCTCCCATACCGCCGCGACCGAGCTCCGAGAGGAGCTCGTACTTGCCGAGCAACTGTTTCTCTCGTTCCGTCAACGCTGCCGTCTCGCTCCTTTGCGTCCCTGATCGTCCGGCCGTCCTCGGCCGCCGCCCTTATCGGGAGGGAACCCGTCCGAAGTTGCGCCCCGGAACCGGAGGATCGAAACGGCCATCCGTGGTCCCCGAGTCCGGGTCCCCACGATGGCCGATCCGGGGGAACGATAGCACTTCGACGCCTCGTGCCGAACGGCGGGGGAAGCGGGGCGGGCCCCTGCCGGTCAGGCCGGCAGGCCGAGGCTGAGCTTGAAGATCGGACGGATCTCCCCGACCGGCTCCTGCACCAGGTTGAGGATCGTCTGGCGATGGTAGCCCGCCAGCGGTCCCCGGGCCTTCTCCGGGAGGAGCGAGAGCTGGAACAGGGTTTCGATCGCCGCTGAGTCTCGGGCCCGCTGCGCGCCGTCTTCGATCTTGATCGTAATGCCCACCCCCAAACCGTCCTGCACGGCGGCGATCGCGTACGCCCCTTCGGCGCCCGACTTCGCGACCAGGGGCACGCCGAGGGACCCTGCGGTCGACATCAGGTCGGTACAGAGCCGCCCTCGCGAGCCCGCGACCAGACGCGGGTGTGCCCGCATGGCCGACCAGATCCGGCGGAGTCCCTGCGCGATCGGGACCGGGAACGCGTCGGTGGGCTCGCCGCCCCGGTCCTCTTCCGGCGGGTCGTAGACATCGTCCAGCTCGTCTTCGTTCTGGGCTTCGTCCTCGTAGGGGATCTCTTCGGCATCGGCCTGTCCACGGTGCCGGCGGGCCAAAGTACGGCCCGGACGGGTGTGAAGATCCTGAACGGACTCTCCTTCCGCCGCCAGGCGAGCGAGCGCGAGCGAGAACGAACGGAGCGGGAGGCGGAAGGTCGGTGCATTGCATCCGTCGGTTGCGACCTGGATCTCGTCCGGCTCGAGACCGCAGAGGAAGCCCAGGATTCCCCGGATCGCGACCTGCACGCCGTGCTCGGGATCCGTATAGCCCTCCAGTGGCAGATCGAGATAGTGCGCGGTCGCGAGCATCGCGGCGTGCTTGCCCGAGCAGTTGTTGTGGAGCGGAGAGGGACGCATGCCCTGCGCGTCCAAGGCGTCGCGCGCCGGACGATCGAAGGGAACGTGCACGCCGCATCGGAGGGCCGACTCGTCGAGTCCCGCCCGGCGCAGCAGCGCGAGCACGTGCTGGACGTGCTCGGGCTCGCCGCTGTGGGATCCACACGCCGTGGCCAGCTCTTCGGGCGTGACGCCGAGGGCGTCGGCCGCGCCCGAGCAGACCAGCGCGAGGGCTTGGAAGGGCTTCGCGCAGGATCGAACGTAGGCCGGTTCCGAAGGGTTGCCCAACGACGCGACGAGGCGGCCTCCCGAATCCACGACCGCGATCGCACCACGATGGGAAGACTCGGGATGGATCCCGCGCGTCACCTGGACCGCGGGAGAAAAGGACTGCTGCGTCACCCTGGGGACTCCTTTCCCTGGGCCCCTCGGCTCGAAAGCGTGCTGCCTCGGGGGCAAACCGCCGGGATCATAACAGCTTCGC
>JAGQHR010000722.1 GCA_020431745.1 Candidatus Eiseniibacteriota bacterium | reverse complement strand
CTCGACCCGGGGATGACTGCAGAGCACCGCGACGTCGAAACCGGCCATGATCTGCCGCGCGTCGCTGCGATGTCCCAGGAAACGCACCGCGCCCTGGATTCCCAAGGAAGCCGCCTCGGCCTCGAGAGCGGGACGGCGCACGCCGTCGCCGACGATCCACACTTCGGTCGCCCGGAGGTCGGATCGATCGCTCCCCCGGAGCTGCGCCAGCGCCCGCAGGAGCAGCTCGTGGTTCTTCTCGGGGCGTAGCACCGCGGTGATCCCGATGACCGGCGTCGTCTCGTCCACGCCCAGCCGCTCGCGAATCTGGGCCCGCCGCCACTGGGCTTCCGCTATGTCCGGGGACTCGAGCGGAATCCCGTTGGGGATCACGACCAGCTGCGACGCCGGCACGCCCTCCTCGCGGCAGAGATACTGCCGCTGCGCCTCGGCGATCGCGACGATGCGGTCCAACGACCGCCGGACCAGCCGGATCGGACGCTTGATGCTGGGTTGTCCGTTCCACTGGCCGGTCGTGTGGACGGGCATCAGTCGGACGCGCACCGTGGTGCCGAGCGAGGCCAGCACTCCGTAGAACACGGCGTGGGCGTGGTCCAGGAAGTAGATGGCGTCGTAACGACCTCGTCGGAGCAGCCGGCGGATGCGGAGGGGGAGCCCGGGATCGAGGCGTTGCTCACCGGTCAGCCCGTGATGGACGGGAATTCCCAAACTCCGGATCTCTTCCCCGATGAGGCCGGGGCCGCGCAACGCCAGGAGCTCGACCTCGAACCGGTGGTGGATCGCCGCGGAGTCTTCGGAGTGCTCGTGGATCTCCGCGAGTCCGCGGATCAGATGAGAGAGGATGCGTTCAGCGCCGCCCACCACGAAGGTGGTGCCGGCGAAGAGAACGCGGATGGGACGTTCCTGACTGGACAATCGTGGAAGACCTGGTCAGTCGTGACGCGTGCAGATCCGCGTGCGGAGCCGAATCACGACCTCTTCGCGCAACCGGCCTTCGCCGAGATGCCGCATCAGCGACACCGTCCGCGTCATCGTGTCGACCTCCACCTTGCAGGAGGGACACTTCGCGAGATGGCGCTCGATCTCCGCGCAGAGCTCTCTCTTGGCATCCTCGTCGAGATACTCCGAGAGCGCTCCCAGCAGATCCTTGCACTTCATGATTCCCCGCCTCCCTGGGACCCCACCCGCTCCTGGAAGTAGCTCGAGAGCCGATCGCGCAGCAACGTCCGCCCCCGATGGAGCCGCCACTTGACGGCTCCGATCGGCAGCTCGAGCGCCTGCGCGGTCTCCGCGTTGGAGAGATGGTTGATGTCCCGCATGACCACCACGGTCCGCAAGTCGATCGGCAGCTCGGCGAGCGCCTTCTCGAGCACGTCCCGGGTCTCGCCCTCGACCACGCCGTCGAGCGCGGATTCGGAGAAGTCGACCAGCTCGTAGCTTCGTTCCTCTCCGTTCTGCCCCGTGGTAGGCGCATCGACGGAGAAGACGTCGGAACGTCGCTTGCGGAGCTTCATCAACCCCTGGTTCACGGCGATTCGATGCAGCCAGGTGTTGAATCGACTCTTTCCTTCGAAGTCTTGGATGCGGTCGAGTGCCTTGAGGAAGGTTTCTTGGAGCACATCTTCCGCGTCCTCCTCGCTTCGCATGAGGCGAAGGGCAAGGCGATAGATGGGATCGACGCTCGGGGACGCCAACTCCCAAAAAGCCTCGCGATCTCCGTCCTTGGCCTGAGCGAGGAGCTCGCGTTCTTCTTCCATGTCTCGTGTCGTCATGATGGAGCGCAGTCTATCACACCCCGGGCGCAGCCGCCGCCGCCACGGCGACCGAAGTGGCAGGCCGCCAAAGCATTGCTGCCCCCGTTCGGCCGTTCCGAGCCCCACCGGGGTCGTGCTACCGTCATCCGATGAGCTGGAACACGAGCGGGGTCCGTTCGAAATGACCCGTCGGAGGATCCCGAGGCACACCCCGGCGGCCGGTCGCTTGGATCGGACCCGTCTCCGTCCGCTGACCGCGGGCGCGATCGCCGTCGCCCTCGCCGGCATGGGGCTGCTGATCTGGCTGCTGACCCGCAGTCCCTCCCCGGAATCGGTCTTCACGAGCGTCCCGACCGCGCCCACCGGCTGGAACATCCTGCTCGTGAGCCTCGACACGACCCGTCCGGACCGCCTTGCCGCTTGTGGCGGCGGCCCCGTCGCGACCCCGTCCCTCGACCGGGTCGCACGCGGCGGCGTGGTCTTCCACTCCGCAATCACCCCGGCACCGATCACGCTGCCGGCGCACGCGAGCTTGCTGACGGGACAGAACCCCTACGATCACGGAGTCCGCGAGAACACCGAGCATGCGCTCCCCCGGGGTCGCACGACCCTGGCGACCGTTCTCCACGAGCACGGCTACCGCACTGCGGCCTTCGTTTCCACGTTCGTGCTCGATCATCGATTCGGTCTCGACCAGGGCTTCGAGGAGTACATGGATCGGCTCGACGGTCCCGAGCCCCAGCTGAGTC
Source organism: Candidatus Eiseniibacteriota bacterium (assembly GCA_020431745.1). Classification (GTDB taxonomy): domain Bacteria; phylum Eisenbacteria; class RBG-16-71-46; order CAIMUX01; family CAIMUX01; genus JAGQHR01. The sequence continues at coordinate 76 of JAGQHR010000722.1, read as the reverse complement.
CGGGATCGGTCGAGGTTCCGGGATCGATCACCGCGAGACGGGCGGCCCGTTGGATCCACGAGCACGCCGGATTGCG
>JAGQHR010000721.1 GCA_020431745.1 Candidatus Eiseniibacteriota bacterium | reverse complement strand
GGACGTGATCTTCGCGTCCGGTCCCCCGTTCACCGGTCACTGGCTGGGCGCCAAGCTGGCGCGCGAGCACGACCTTCCGTTGGTGCTGGATTTTCGCGACCCATGGACGCGGGCGACGTTCTATCCCGACCGCCCCGAGTGGGCCGCGCGGATCGACCGGCGCCTGGAGCGTTCCTGCCTCCTCCAGGCCGCGCGCATCGTCACCGTCAACGAACAGATCCGAGACGAGCTGCAAGCGAGCGCCCCGGAGCTGGAGGCCGATCGCTTCGTGGTCATCCCGAACGGGTTCGATCCCGCGGACTTCGCCGGCATCGCCCGGCATCCGTCCCGGCACTGGACGATCGCGCACGTCGGATCCCTCTTCGCATCCCGGGTGCCCTACACGCTCCTCGAGGTGCTGGAACGATGGATCGCCGAGGACCCCACGGTCGCCGACGAGGTGCGGCTTCGTTTGGTGGGGCGCGTCTGTCCCGAGATGATCGAGCGCGTTTCGCGCCCACCGTTGTCGGAGATCGTCATTCAGGACGGCTACGTCTCCCATGCCGAAAGCGTCCAGGCGATGGTCGATGCCGACGTGTTGCTGCTCTTGACCAACGAGGGCGCGCATGACCCGGGGATGATCACCGGAAAGGTTTTCGAATACCTGGGAGCGGGGCGCCCGATCCTGACGTTGGCGGAGTCGGGCGAGGCGACTCGGATTCTCGAGATGACAGGACGCGGGTGCGCCGTGGCACCGCGGTCCGCCGCCGAGATTCGCTCGGCGTTGACGAGCCTGCGTGAGGGATCGCGGGAACGCACCTCGAGCCCCCCGGGATCCACGGACGCGTTCTCCAGGCCCGCACAGGCGCAAACGCTGGCCGCCACTCTCTCGAACGCCGTCTCCGGGTCGGTGCCCGGGCAGCGCACGTGACGGTTCGACCCTCTCGCACGCACAATTAGGGGCGAACCCCGACACCGTCTCGGTCTGCGTACTTCTCGGCGATCGTTGTCTCTGCAGAAGCCACCAAACCTGCTACGCTCCGCCGTACCTCTCCGCTAGAACACTTCGATCGGTATCCCTCCCTTGCCGATCCACGAGCCGACATCTACACCCCACAAAAGGAGTGCTGTCATGCGTCACGCCCTGTGGTGCCTCGGGATCCTGTCTCTCGCCGTCGCTTCCAGCCCCTCGGTGGCCCTCGAGGTTACGGTCTCCCAGGACGGAGGTGGGGACTACACCTCCATCCAAGTAGCCATCGACGCGGTCGAACCCGGAGACATCGTCACCGTCTATCCGGGCACGTACCGCGGGCAGATCGATTTCCTCGGCAAGGACATCACCGTCCGTTCCTCGGCCGGCGCCGCCAGCACGGCCATCACCAACCCTCTGGGGAGCTGCGCCACGTTTCACAGCGGAGAGACCGCAGCGGCCGCTCTGATCGGATTCACGCTCAGAGACGGCACCGGAACGTTGCATAACGATACGCGGCGAGGCGGTGCCATCTTCTGTCTGCGTAGCTCCCCGCGGATCGAGGGATGCGTCTTCGAACGCAACTTCGCGCACTATGCCGCCGCCATCTATGTCGAGTTGTGCGATTCGGTGATCCTGGATTGTCGATTTATCGGCAACACCTGCATCATGGACGGTGGCGCCATCGCGGGTCCGAGCTCGAGAGTCGAGATCTACGGATGCTACTTCGAGCAGAACACGTCCCTCGATGGCTATGGCACGATCCATCTCGGCGCCGACTCTCCGATCGAGGATTGCGTTTTCGTCAACAATCAGGCGATGGCAGGAGGCGCCATCAGCACGGCCGGGATCGGCGCGGACTACTCGATTCGACGTTGCACCTTCATCGACAACGACGCGACCTCGGATGGCGGCGCGATTCGGGTGCACCGGGCGCAGCCGACGATCGAGGACTGCCTGTTCGTCGACAACTCTGCGACCTACGATGGGGGCGCGATCCTCTGCATCAACTCGAGCGCTCCCGTCATCCGCCACTGCACGTTCGACCACAACGACGCCGGGCGCAACGGGGGGAACCTGACGTTCTTGTCGTTCTCCGTCCCGACCTTGGAGAACTGCATCGTCGCCGGTGCGGTCCGCAACGGTGGGCTGTACTGTGCCGACGGCGCGCGGGCCGCTATGGGTTGCAACGACTTCTGGATGAACGCGAGAGGCAACTACGGGGGAGACTGTCCTGATGTCACCGGAATCGACGGAAACATTGCCGAGGACCCGCTCTGGTGCGGTCCGCCGAACGACTACGGGATTGCCTCCACTTCCGCCTGCGCACCCGCCCACAGCGAGGGTTGCGACCTCATCGGCGCCTTCGACGTGGCATGCACGCCGCCGGTGCCGGTCGAGGAGCAGTCGTGGGGTGGGGTGAAGGCGAAGTTCCGATTCGGGAGGGTCGGCTCAGCGGGCGCGGGGCGCTGACGGGAGTTACGAGTCGTCCTTACTCAGGGAGTCAGCCCGCGCTGCCGATGGCGCGGGCTGAACGCCCTGGCCCGCCGCGTCGCGCCCTGACCGCCGGGCCGACACGGCGGGTCGCTGGTCCTCTATCGAATCGCGATCGCGAGGAGACGATCCCCACCG